>CANQTQ010000003.1 GCA_947626765.1 uncultured Clostridia bacterium | reverse complement strand
ACAGGACCAGCAGTAACAATAGGAGAAAAGTCAGATTACACATCAACAACAGGAAATATAACAGGAATAATAAACTTTGGAAAAACAGCATACAGTTTCACGGCAAGTAGTATAGCGGCAGGGCTAACAGGAGATGTTGCTGTAAGACAAAGTCTAATAGATAATTCGAAAACAAGATATGTAGAAACACTACCAAATAGTCCTACAGTGGATAATACAAAAGGAATGGCAATAACAGAAACAAGTAGATGGTTTTCGTCGGCTGCTAATTATCTACCGATTACAAAATATCCACTAGTAGCAAGAACAGGCGTTCTCGGATTCTACGGCGACCAACCTTGGATGCCTTGCTTTGACGGACGGCCCTCAAGATGCTGTGACTTTCCGTCCAGCAATTTGGAATGTAGAAAGATAAGATTATTAGGTGGTGTTGATTTTTGAAAATTGTAGTACGGAAATTCCGGTGATCTCCATATAGGGAGGCTAGAACCTACCTAGTGTACTAATTGCTTGTTCCTCGAAGTACCCGTAGAAGGTAATTTGAAAAACTACTTTACAAAAACTAAAAAATGTGCTTAAATTTACTTATATAATAGATAAAAACAAATAAATCATTAATTAAAACATCAACATGGATTCTAAAAGTAGAAGGGGAGGAACAATTATGATAGTAGATGGAGAAGGAAATTTATTTGAAGATAGAAGAAAAAAACAAGAAGATAGAAGAAGTAGTAGATATAATAGCAAAAAAGATTCAGAAAGAAGAAAAGAAGATAGAAGAAAAGCTCCAGAACAAGTAAAAAAACATGGTTATACAAAATAAATAAAAGTAAAATACCTAGGCATTTTGCCTAGGTATTTTTTGAAATTATGAGTGCTCTTGCCGAAATCTTCTACGTGCTTTTGCAATTTTTTCAAATAATTCGTTAACAATTACTTCATTACATGAATCATACGATAATGCTTTTTCATTTAAGGCTTCAACAATATCGTCATCAACCATGCAATTACACGTTGTATAAAGCAAAGTTTTGTTAAGTAATCTACAAGTTATATCATTTTTAAAACAAAACTGCTTCTTGCCAAATATCGAAGTGGAGTACATTTTAGTAATTCTAACGGCTTCTTCATCTGAAAGCATAAAAGCTTTACGTTGAGAGACTACTTGCTTATACTTTTTATTGAAACAATATACAGAAGCTTCTTTGCCTTCTTTTGAATGCCGAATGGCACGTTCTTTTATTGATTCTAAAATTATACAAGCAACATCATCTTCAACTATGCAATCTGAAATTGCTTTGTAAAGCAATTTCTTTAGCATATCAGTGCTTATTCCAAATTTCCTTGCGCATTGATTTGGTACTGAATTTTGAGAATAGCTAAGTGCTATATCTTTAATTTCAGACCGAGAAAAATCCTTTAGATATTTTTTCACGAAAGATGCTCCTTTCAAGATGTATTTTGTATGCACTCAAATTTCAATATACAAAGTATAGTAATATTATATTACTTTTTAAACATTATGTCAATTAGCAGCATCCACCTCTGCCATTGTTACCACCACAGCAACAACAAATTAAAACTATAAGAATAATTATCCAAATGCAGTCATCACCACCAAAACCACATCCGCATCCTCTATTTTCTGGCATAACTTTTCCCCCCTTTCAAAAATGTACTAAGCCTCATTTGAACCATTAGTTATTGCATCCACAGCCATTATTTCCACAACAGCCATTGTTACCACAGCAGAAAAGTAACAAGAAAAGGATGATAAACCATAAAAGTTCTCCGTTATTACCACAACATCCCATTTTTTATACCTCCTATGAATTTATTTTTTGGTTCTTTCGTATGGTATATAGTATTCTAAAGTTTCAAAAAGTGTTACAAATTATAAATTAAGAAAAAAATGTCTAAAAAACTATACAAAAAATAAAAAATAATGATATAATTTGAAAAGAAAAATAGGGTAAAATTGGAGGAAATTAAATGGGAAACATTGTATTATTAGATGACAATACAATAAACAAAATAGCAGCAGGTGAAGTAATAGAAAGACCAGCATCAGTAGTAAAAGAGTTAATGGAAAACTCTATTGACGCAGGTGCTAGTATAATTAAAGTAGAAATAAAAAATGGAGGAATTTCATATATACGCATAACAGACAACGGAAAAGGAATTATGCCAGATGATATGGAAATTGCATTTGAAAGACATGCAACATCTAAAATTAGAAATGCAGAAGACTTAGAAACAGTTACCTCTATGGGATTTAGAGGTGAGGCTTTAGCAAGTGTTGCTGCAATTAGTAAAATTGAAATGATATCTAAAACACTTGATAATGAAATTGGCTATAAAATAGAAATTGAAGGCGGAAAAGTTATAAATAAAGAAGAAACAGGCTCACCAAAAGGAACAATAATTACTATTCAAGATTTATTTTTTAACACTCCAGTTAGATATAAATTTTTAAAAAAAGATTTTACAGAGGCAGGTTATATAGAAGATGTAGTTACTAGAATTGCTTTAGTACATCCTGAAATTTCTATACAATTAATTAATTCTGGAAAAACAATTATTCAAACACCCGGCAATAATGACTTAAAAGCTGTAGTATATAGTATTTATGGAAAAGATATAGCAGAAAATATTTTAGATGTAAATTATGAATATGAAGATATAAAAGTAACAGGTGTTATAGGAAAGCCAGTTATTGCTCGTTCAAATCGTTCAAACCAGATATTTTTTGTTAATAAAAGATATATAAAAGACAAAACTTTATCAGGAGCGGCAGAACAAGGATTTAAGGGTTTAATTACAATAGGAAAATATGGCTTTTTAATATTAAATGTTGAGCTTAGCCCAAAAAAAGTAGATGTAAATGTTCATCCTGCTAAATTAGAAGTAAGATTTGAAGAAGAAAATAATGTTTTTAAAGCTGTATACCATGCAATCAAAGATACTCTATTAAAAGGAGATTTAGTATCAGATACTGAAAAAGTAGATGACAGTACATCTATAGAAAAAACAATAGCAGTTAATTCTATTCCAATTAATAAAGAAGAAAATAAAGAAGAGAAAGGCTTAACACACGGTTTATTTAGCAGATTTTCAAAAGAAAATAGAGAAATTAAACAAAATAAATCAAGTAAAGAATATCAAGAAAATAATGAATTTATAGATAGAACTGTTCCAAAGGAAAATATAATTGCACAAATTTATGCAAATAATAGTGTATCAGAAAATGTACAAGACGCAGATTATGAACTACCTATAGAGGGCGGAGTTATAAAAAAATCAGAAGAAATAGTAGAAGAAATAAAAAAATTAGACAATCTTAAATTAGAAAATGATATTTCAAATTTCGACGAAATGTATACAAAAACATTTGGAACAATGACATCAGACCTTAGAAAAGCTGCAGAAGAAGAAAAGAAAAATGAACAAAAAATAATTCTTCAGCCAGAAGAAATGAAATCAGTAGAAAATATTTCTATTTTTAAAGATAAAGCTAAAGAAAATATTCCAGATTATAAATTTATAGGAATTGCTTTTTCAACTTATATAATATTAGAACTAGGAAATGAACTATACATATTAGACCAACATGCTGCACATGAAAGAATTTTATATGAAAAGGTTAAGAAAAATTATTATAGCCAATCAGAAAAAGATTCTCAGCTTATGCTACTTCCAGATGTTATTAACTTATCACATAAAGAAATGGATATAGCAAAAGAAAATATGGATATGTTTAGAAAAGCAGGATTTACTTTAGAAGAATTTGGAGAAAATACCATAAAATTAAGCGGTGTACCAAATGTATGCATAGATTTAGACACGAAGGAGTTATTTTTAGAAACATTAGATGAAATCAATACAGTAGCAAGAACTGCAAAACAAGAAAAAGAAGAAAAGTTTATTGCAACAGTAGCTTGCAAAGCTGCAGTAAAAGCAAATATGGCACTTACTAAACAAGAGGTAGATGAACTTATGAAGCAATTATTAGTTCTTCCAAATCCATTTACATGTCCTCATGGAAGACCAACCGCTATAAAAATGACAAAAACAGATATTGAAAAGAAGTTCTCAAGAAGATAGAAATAAAAGGAGTAAAAATATGATTTTATTTATTTATATATGTATTTTAGTTTTAAATATATTAGCAATATTTTTTACATATAGATTTTTAGGAGAAGATTCAGAAAAAAAAGAAAAATGGATATTTATAATTGTTGGAGTTGCAGTAATGTATATGCTTGTAACAGCAATTTATTGGTTAAGCACAAAAGACATTAATTTAGGGGAAGGCGCATCAACAGCAAAAAATTTAATCACTTTTGCTTTTGTACCAGTAAATGCAATTGTAATTTTACCTCCTCTTGCAAGATCATATAACTATGCTAAAATTGGAAAACTAGGTAAAGACAAATTAAAAAATAGAGCTATTTTATTAGCCGTTATTTTACTTATAATTTTAATCATTGAATATATATATTTTAAAAATATTCAAACTGGAATTTTAAATATTATTAGTTCAAAAGGTTAAAGGAGAATTTTATGGCAAAAAAACCAAAGGTAATTGTAATATGTGGTCCAACAGCTTCTGGAAAAACAGGCTTATCTATTGAACTTGCAAAAAAAATTAATGGAGAAATAATTTCTTGCGATTCAATGCAAATATATAAAGATATGAACATAGGAACTGCAAAGCCAGGAATAGAAGAAATGCAAGGAATTAAACATTATATGCTAGATTTTGTTAGCCCAGATGAAAGATATAGTGTAGCAGATTTTAAAACTGATGCTATAAATGCAATAGAAGAAGTTTTAGCAAACGGAAAAGTTCCAATAGTAGTAGGAGGAACAGGCTTATATGTAAATAGCTTAGTTCAAAATATTACATATCCAAATATTGAAACTGACCTAGAATATAGAAATTATCTAGAGAAAAAAGCAGAAAATGAGGGACTAATTACATTATATGAAGAAGCAAAAAAAATAGATCCAGATGCAATGCAATCTATTAGCCAAAATGATAAGAAAAGAATAATGAGAGTATTGGAATTATATAATCAAACAGGCAAAACAAAAACAATGTTAGAAAAAGAATCTAGATTAGAGCCACCTAAATATGAATATATTGTTTTTGCAATAGACATGGAAAGAGAAAAACTATATGAAAGAATTAATAAAAGAGTTGACATTATGATTAACCAAGGACTAATTGAAGAAGTAGAAAATTTAGTAAAAAAATATAAAAGTTTACCTACTGCAATACAAGGACTTGGCTATAAAGAAGTTATAAGTTATCTAAATGGAGATTTAACTAAAGATGAAATGATAGATAAAATAAAAATGGAAACAAGAAGATATGCTAAAAGACAGCTTACATGGTTTAGAAAGGATAAATCAATTAAATGGCTAAATGGACTTATGCCAGTAAATGAAAATATACAATGTATTTTGGAGGAATACAGTGAAAGATAATGTAAAAAAAATAAAATCTAAGAATAAAAATGGTAACAAAGCTAGAATAAAAATTAACAAAACTTTTATTATTATTTTAATAATATTAGTTTGTATAATTATTTTTGGCTTATATAAAACAATTGTATTTATTCAAAATCCTGTAGATACCTTTAGCCTAGAGCAGGGAAACATATATCAAGAGGAAAGAGCTATAGGCTATATCATACGTGAAGAAACGGTTACAAAAGGTTCAAATTATAAAAATGGAATGGAAAAAATAAAATCAGAAGGCGAAAGGGTTGCAAAAGGAGAACCAATTTTTCGCTATTATTCTAATGGAGAAGAGAGTTTAATTAAAAAAATTCAAGATTTAGATAAGAAAATAGAAGAAGCAATGGAAAGTGAAAACTTGTATCCTACAAGTGATATTAAAGCTTTAGAAAAACAAATTGAAGACAAAATTAATTCATTATATAAAGTTAATGAAATTCAAACAATTTTACAAACTAAAAAAGAAATTGCAGATAATATTACTAAAAAAGCAAAAATTGCAGGAGAATATAGCCCGGCTGGTTCATATTTAAAAAAGCTAATTAATGAAAGAAAGTCGTATGAAAATCAATTAAATGAAGGCTCAGAATATTTAACAGCCAAAACTAGTGGAATGGTTTCATATAAAGTAGATGGATACGAAGAAGCACTTACTACAGATGATTTTAGTAAGTTAAGTACAGAATTTTTAGAAGGATTAAATTTGAAAGTAGGACAAGTAATAGCAGATAGCAATGAAGTTGCCAAAATTATTAATAATTTTCAATGTTATATTGCATGCACATTAGAATCTGAACAAGCTAAAAATGCAAAAGTTGGAGATGTGGTTAACTTAAGATTAACAAACGATACTGAAATTTCTAGCAAAATAGAATATATTCATGCAGAAAATGATAAAGTTTTGATTGTTTTTAACATAGATAAACAGGTACAAGAACTAATTAGCTACCGTAAAATATCATTTGATATTATTTGGTGGAGCTTTAATGGAAAAAAAGTGCCAAATGAATCAATTGCTTATGAACAAAAAGGAGAAAATACAGTTGCTTACGTTATTAGAACAAGAGCTGGTTACCAAAGCAAAATTTATGTAAAAATATTAAAAAACAATGACAAATATACTATAGTAGATAATTATACAAATACTGAACTTAAAGAACTAGGCTATACTAGTGAAGAATTACAAGGTAGAGGATTACTTTCATTATATGACGAAATATTTAGAAAACCGACCAACTAATATTACAATAATATTACAGTCATATTAAGTTATTATTACAAATAGAAAAACTATTGACAAAGAGTATAAAAAGTTAGATACTAAATACAGTAAAAAAACGAAAGACAAAAAAATAATTAGGAGGTCGTAAGAAATGGCAGGAGCTATTATGGAAAAAGTTTGGGGTTTATTTGGTATGGACCCAGCAGAAGACAAGGAAGATGAAGAATTAGAAAATTATGAAGATGAAGAAGAAATAGAAGATGAAGACGAAGAACAAGAAGAAAGAAAAATATGGGGAAGAAGAAATAATAAAGTTGTAAATATGCCACAAGTTCAACAAGTTAAAATGGTTATTTCACAACCAACTACTTTTGAACAAGCAGCTAATATTTGTGACTTATTAAAACAAAAAAAATCAATTGTTGTTAATTTAGAATATGTTAATAAAGATGTAGCAAGAAGAATTATAGATGTTGTATCAGGAGCAGTTCATGCATTAGATGGACATATGCAAAAAATTTCTAATTCTATAGTATTAATTGCACCTTTTAATTATGATATTGAAAATGAAATGGCAAGAGACGAAATAAAAAATAAATTATCTGTTTCATGGTTAAGAAATGGTGGAAATAATTAATCATAAAACACTTATAATATAGCAAAATAGGAGGAAAGAATATGCTTACCCCTTTAGATATTGAAAATAAAAAATTCTCTAAACAAATAATGAATGGATATAGTGTTGAAGAAGTGGATGACTTTCTTGATGAATTAACAAAAGACTACGAAAAGTTATACAAAGAAGTAGCAGATTCTAAAAATAAACTAGAAGACATGCAAGAAAACATTGAAAAATATAAAAGTATTGAGTCAACTCTTCAAAATACTTTAGTTATGGCACAAAATACAGCAGATGAAGTTAGAGAGGTAGCAAAACAACAAGCAGAGCAAATAATTAGTGAAGCACAAGTAGAAGCTAAAAAAACAATTAGTGAGTTAGAACAAGAAATTGTGCTAAAAAGAAAAGAAATAGAAGACCTTCAAAAACAATTTGATGTATATAAAGCAAAAATGGAATCGCTTTTAATTTCTCAATTAGAATTATTAAAAGAAGTAAATAAAGAATAATTAATAAAAACAAAAGTATAAGTAAAATTATATTTTTGTTTTTTTTATTTATATTAAATATAATCATAAATTAATAATAATTTTAATTATTATTCTATTTACAATTAAAATAAGTTATTATATAATACAAGTGTATATTACAAAAAGTTAATATTATTACAAACACATTAAAATAATGTTACAATTATGTAAAACTTATTGACATATTAGCAGAAAATTATAAAATAATGTATATCATGTAGAGGTACTATGAGAGTAATTAGTGGAACCGCAAGAGGAACAAAATTAAATTCAATTGACAATATTTCTACAAGGCCAACATTAGATAGGGTAAAAGAATCTTTATTTAATATATTAATGCCTAAAATCCAAAATGCAACTATATTAGACTTATTTTCAGGAAGTGGAGCTATTGCAATAGAATTTTTAAGTAGAGGTGCAAAACAAGCATACTTATGTGAAAAGAATCATCTTGCTACTAAAATGATATATAGTAATTTAGAAAAAACAAAATTAATTTCTGATGCAGTTATAATAGAAAAAGACTATAAAATTGCATTAGAAACAATGCAAAAACAAAATATCCAATTTGATATTATTTATATAGACCCACCTTATGCATTGGATATTGCAGTTGATTCTGTTAAAAGGATACTATTACTTAATTTACTAAAAGAAAAAGGTTGCCTAGTTATAGAAACCGATGATGAGAAACGAGAATTACTCGAATTAGAAAAATTAAACATAAATGTTTATGATATAAGAAAATACGGTAGAGTAAGTCTTATATTTTTAGCAGAAAAAAAGCAATAATACATGCTTTTAAGTCGAAAGGGGTAAAAACAATGGAAATATTCACTTTATTAGAAACATTAGAAGATATGTTAGAAAAAAGTAGGAGTGTTCCTTTTTCTGGTAAATGTGTAGTTGATAAAGAAGAAATATTAGATATCATTAAAGAAATTAGATTAAAATTACCAGAAGAGCTTAAACAAGCTAAATGGGTTAAAGAAGAAAGACAAAGAATTTTAGTTGAAGCTCAAAATGAAGCAGATGAAATAATTAAAGAAGCAGAAAACAGAATTATTTCTATGATAGATGAGCATGAAATTACAAGAAAAGCTTACGAAAAGAAAGTAGAAATAATAGAAACTGCAAATGAAATGTCTCGTGAAATTTCGAAAGGAACTAAAGACTATGCAGATAATCTTTTAGCTGGTATAGAAGTTGCTTTACAAGACGCCCTTAAGGTAATTCAAGACAATAGAAAAGAATTAAAATAAGAGTAAGAAATAAGAAAAGTGGCTTGTTTATATAGAAGTATAAAAATTATATAAATCAAGAGTTTCGGAAAGTCAGTGATCGGAGGTCAGAAATTGGATTTCCGACATCACTGATTTTTTGTTGCTATAAGAGATATTTAAAGTTTATATAATATTGACAATTAAACTAGTTAGCAAATGAGGAGGAAATTAAAGTTGGCAAGAAGAGCAAAAAGAAAAAGAAATAAAATAGATATTAATGTAGCAGTAGTTTTATTAGTATTACTTAGTATTTTGTTAATGCTTTTAATTTACACAAAATCAGGTAATATTGGAAAAGCTTTAAGTCCTGCTTTAGGTGGAATAATGGGATTTATAAAATATATTATTCCACTTGGAATGTTATTAATTGCAATTTACATGACAAGAAATGATAAAGAATATATTGTAGGAAAATTAGTGCAATATGGAATGTTCTTAATTTGTATTGGGGCAATGCTTAGTATTTTTCAAATAGGAAATGGTTCTGGAAAAAATATATCTATAAATCAAGAATTTAATGAAATATTAGATCAAGCATATGATTTAGGACAAAAAGATATTGGTGGTGGAGTAATAGGAACAGTTATTGCAGTACCATTAATTAAAGCATTAGGAGAAACAGGCGCAGCAATACTAACACTTGGAGTTTCTATTATTTTATTAATTTTTATTTTCGGAATTAGACCAGCGGAAATGATTAGCAATCTTATAGATGAGCTTCAAGCAAGTAAAGAAGAGGCATTAGAAGAAAGAAAAAAAAGATATGAAAAAAATGGAGCAATATTAGAAGAAAAAAGAGAATCTAAAAAAGAAAAACGCTTAAAAGAAAAACAAGAAGCAGAAAAATTAGCATCTCAATTTGCAAATCAATTAACTATAGATTTAGATGAAGAAGATACAAATCAAAAATATAATCATGATGAAGACGAATTAGATATCCCTTTCTTTGGCAAGAAAAAACAATCTAAAAAATTACAAACAATTGAAGATATTGGAGAAAATAAAACATCAAATGAGTCTTCACCAGATGTAATAGATGCAAATTTATTTAAGCAAGTAGAAGAACAAAAAGAAGATAAAGTAAAAGAGGTACTTCAATTAGAGCATACTGTTGCATTAGAAGAAGAACATTATGAATTTCCACCAGTTCAACTTTTAAGTGAACCAGAAAAAATAGGAAACAAAAATAGTAAAAAATCAGTAGCAGATACTGCAACCAAACTTCAAAAAACTCTATATAGTTTTGGCGTATCTGCGAAAGTAGAAAATGTTTCAGTAGGCCCTGCTATTACAAGATATGAATTAAAACCAGCAGAGGGAGTTCGTGTTAGTAAAATTGCAAATCTAGCAGATGATATTGCTTTAAATTTAGCAGCAGAAAGTATTCGTATTGAAGCACCAATTCCAGGAAAACAAGCCGTTGGAATTGAAATTCCAAACAAAGAAAATGAAATGGTACACTTTAGAGAAATAATAGAATCAACAAGTTTTGAAGACCATAGCTCTAAATTAGCATTTGCATTAGGAAAAGATGTTGCAGGAGACCCTGTTGTAACAGATATTGCTAAAATGCCACACGTATTAATTGCAGGTGCTACAGGTTCTGGTAAAAGTGTATGTATTAATACATTAATTTCTAGTATTATATATAAAGCAAAGCCAAGTGAAGTAAAACTTTTAATGGTAGACCCAAAAGTAGTAGAACTTTCTGTTTATAATGGTATACCACATTTATTAATTCCTGTTGTTACAGATCCTAAAAAAGCAGCAGGTGCACTTGCATGGGCAGTACAAGAAATGGAAAATCGTTATCAACTTTTTGCAAGCAAAGGTGTTAGAGATTTAAAAGGATATAATGAAGAAGCAAAAAAAGAAGGAATAGGAATTTTACCTCAAATTGTTATTATTATAGATGAGCTTGCAGACTTAATGATGGTAGCCTCAAAAGATGTAGAAGACTCTATTTGCCGTTTAGCACAAAAGGCAAGAGCTGCTGGTATGCATTTAGTAATAGCTACGCAAAGACCATCTGTAGATGTTATTACAGGTATAATTAAAGCAAACATTCCATCTAGAATTTCATTTGCTGTTTCATCACAAGTAGATTCTAGAACAATTTTAGATATGGTTGGTGCAGAAAAATTACTAGGAAAAGGAGATATGCTATTTTATCCAGCTGGAGCAACAAAACCTACTAGAATACAAGGTGCATTTATCTCAGATAAAGAAGTAGAAAAAATAGTAGATTTTATTAAACCAGAAGGAGAAATTAAATACAACGAAGACATTATTGAGCAAATTGAAAACGCAAATAAAACAGATAAAGACATAGAAGCAGAAGCAGCAGATGATGATGACGGAACAGATCCACTATTAATGGAAGCAATAGACACAGTAGTAGAAACAAAACAAGCATCAACATCTTTTATACAAAGAAGATTTAAAGTAGGGTATGCAAGAGCTGGTAGAATTATAGACCAAATGGAAGAAAGAGGCATAATTTCAGGTTATCAAGGAAGCAAACCAAGAGAAGTTTTAATGAGCAAAGAAAAATGGCAAGAATTAAAAATGTCTACATCAGCAAAAGAAGAAGAATAAAAAACCAAAGAAAAGGTGAATCATGGAAAAAAAAGAAAAAAAGTTAAAAAAGATTCATTTAAAAGATTATACAAATAAGCTAGAAAAGGTTTTAGAAAATAAAGCCTTTTCTCTTCAAACCAAAAATCTTCTTCTAAGTATGTTTTATAAGATTGAAAATGCTTATGCAGATTATGAAAAAACAAAAGTAGAAGTATGTGATAGAGAAATTTTCTTAAAATATTTAACTGATATAATTAGAGAAAAATGTAATGAAATAGAAATTGTAAAATTTGAAGAAAATAGTAAATTAAATAAATATTCTGTAAATAAAGAAACAGGAAAAATAACTACATTAGGAAATGAATTTTATATATTAAATGCAATTATAGAATTAGGGCAAGAAACATTATGCATTCCTACAGAAGAGGAACTTCTTAAATTACCAATTAGCAATTTTTTAAATTTAGGAATTAGAATGCATATGTCAGAAGTAATTAGAGATTTTAATGGTTGGTCATGGGATATTGTATCTAAAGAAATTCTAGATATAGAACTAAATTTAGTCTTTCAAAATTTTGTACTTCTAATAGGTTATGATTCTATTTTAGAGTGGATTAAAAATAAAAGCCCACTTGCAGACTATTTAATGTTAGTCTATGAACAGTTAAAACAAGAATTTGGATTAGAAAAAGCAAAAGAATTAATCATTCTATTTTGTAAATTTTCTATAGAAATGTATTGCAAAAAAAATAAAGAACAAAAAAATATGTGGGAAAATTATAGAAAAGAAAATATTTTAGAACTAGAAAGGCTAGATAATAAAAGTGTATACTTAGAAGAAGTAACAAAACAAAAAAAGAAATATACAAAACAAATAGAAAAAATAGATAAAATGCTTAACAATAAGGAAGACTTGCAAAAAGAATATGAATCAAGAAATGAAAAACTACCAAATAAAGATAAAATTTTTAGTATAAGACATTTAATAAACAAATTAGAAATAGAAAGACAAGAATATGTAGACAAAATAAAAGATTGCAATATTTTAATTGACCCTAAGGGATATGTTGCACGAAAAGATAATATAAGTAAAAAAGTAGAATTTTTAAAAAGATTAGATTTAGATAGAAAAAATTCCAGAAAAAGTTTATTAGAGTTATGCAAGCTATTTTTATCTTGTATTCAAATAAAAATTGCAAAAGAACAAAATAAACAAAAAATAATTTCTTATTTTTACATATTAAGATACTACAGATTTTTAATATTTGAAAAAGAAGGTACCTTATTAAAAGAGATAGAAAAGCTTGAAGAAGAGTTTGAAAAATCAATTGAGTTATTAATTGAAAAATCCTTAAAACTAAATATTATTGATTATATTACAATAGATGAAGACATAAATTATCAAATTACCCATAAACTATTTGACACTAAAATGATTGATCTAAATAACATAGTAATAGAAACTAAAGTAGAAGATGGAAAACTATTTGCAACATATTATGATACAAATATAATAGAAAATACTTATGAAATATATAGCAACAGAACAGTTAAATTAAAGAAAAAAGTAAAACTATTTATATAACAATTTTGAAAGGATGGTTTAATATATGAAAATTACTTTTTTAGGAGCAACAAAAACAGTAACTGGCTCTAACTTTTTAGTAGAGGGAGCAGGAAAAAAATTTTTAGTAGATTGTGGAATGTACCAAGGTAGCAACAATGAAGAAATGAGAAATCACGAGCCATTTGACTTTAATGTAAATGAAATAGATTTTGTTTTACTAACACATGCTCATATAGACCATTCAGGAAGACTTCCTAAGTTATATGTAGAAGGCTATAGAAATCCAATTATTACAACAAAAGCTACAGCAGATTTATGTTCAATTATGCTTCCAGATAGTGGACATATACAAGAACAAGAAATTAGTTGGAGGAATAGAAAAAGAATAAGAGAGGGAAAAGAAGCATTACTACCATTATATACCGCACAAGATGCAATTAACACAATGGAGATTTTTAAGCCGGTAAATTATGATGAAATAATTGAAATAGATCAAAATATTCATGTACGTTTTAATGATGCAGGTCATATGCTTGGATCTGCAATAATTGAAATATGGGTTACAGAAGATGGAAAACAAACTAAAGCAGTATTTACAGGAGATTTAGGAAATAATGATATTCCTTTACTTTCTTCTCCTACAATGATAGATAATGCAGATTATTTAGTAATGGAATCTACTTATGGTTCAAGATTGCACTTAAGAAATGATGATAAAGCAAGTTTATTTTTAAATATTGTTTCAGAAACATTAGATAAAGGTGGAACAGTTGTAATACCTTCATTTGCAGTAGGAAGAACACAAGAAATTTTATATGAATTAAATGGGCTAAAAGATAAACATAATGATGAAGAATTTAGAAAAAAATATCAAACATTAATGAGTGCTCCAGTATATGTAGATAGTCCACTTGCAATTTCTGCAACAGAAATATTTAGAGAAAATGCAAATCTTTTTGATGAAGAAACACAAAAATTAATTCAAAGTGGAGATAATCCATTAGAGTTTCCAGGTTTGCAATTTACAAGAACTGCAGATGAATCAAAAGAGTTAAACGAAAAGAAAGAATCTGCAATTATTATTTCTGCTAGTGGAATGTGTGAAGTTGGTAGAATTAAGCATCATTTAAAACATCATTTATGGGATCCAAATAGCACAATTTTATTTGTAGGCTATCAAGCACCAGGTACATTAGGTAGAAGACTAGTAGAAGGAGAAAAAAAGGTAAAAATATTTGGAGAAGAAATTGCTGTAAATGCAAGAATTGAATATATAGAAGGCTACTCTGGACATGCAGACCAAGAATGGTTACTTAACTTTATATATTCTTTTATTACAAAACCAAAGCATATATTTTTGGTACATGGAGAGCCAGAAAGCCAAGAAGTGTTAAAAAATAAAATATTAGAAACAATTGAAATTCCTGTTACAATTCCAGAATATGGGCAAACTTACACACTAGATGAGAACTTAACTATGGAACAAACTGTTAACCGTGTTCAAACAGATATCTTAGAAAGAAAAGATGTATTAGATAAAATAAGAACATTAAAGAGCGAGTTAGACGATATGGAAAACATTGTAAAAGAAGATTATTTAACTAATGAAGCAAATGACAATGATATTCATCTTCTAAAACTAAGACTAAATGAAATAGAAGAACAAATTGTTAAAATTGTAGAAAAAAATTAAAGATACATAATTAATTATATAAAAATAAAAAACAAAAAATAAATAATAAATAATAAAAAATAAATAATAAAAAATAAATAATAAATAATTAATAATAAATAATTAATAATAAAAAAATAAATAATAAATAATTAATAATAAATAATAAAAAATAAATATTTTAAAATATATTTACAGTATGAATTACAAGCTCGTTATTTGTACTGTAAATTAGTTTTTTTAAAAGAGGTAAGACTAATGAAAAATAAATATAATAATGATGCAATTATTGGTGGAAAAAATATAACTGCAAGTTATACAAAAAATGGAGAATTACTTAGAGTAATGTACCCTAATCCAGACTTTAGAAATTTTATAGATGAATTTTTAACAGGAGTAAAAATAAATGACTCTGGAATAATCTATTTACATGAAGACATAAATAATCAGTATAACCAATATTATACTGAAAATACAAACATATTAAATACAGAAATCACTAATACATATTTTAACTTGCATATAAAACAAACAGACTTTGCAATGCTTAAAGATAGTATATTAGTAAAAAGGTATCAATTTGAAAATAAAAATAGTATAGATTTAAATGTAAATTTTCTAGTTCATTCTACATTATTAACTAACTCAAATAATATGGTAGGATCAGAAATAAAAAACAATGCACTTATTCAATATTGCCATGACTACACAATGTATACATTTTCTAAAGATAATCTTTTAAGCTATCAATTAAATGATACTAAAGAAAATATTTCAAGTGGAGAAATAAAAGACAAAGACTATATTGGAATGTCTTCAGATTCTAGCATTAGCTACAATATAGGACTTTTAAAACCAGGAGAAAAGAAAGAGCTAATAATATATTTATATTTTAAGCAAAATTCAGAAAAACAAACAGAAGAAGAGTTAAAAAAAGAAATAGAACAAATTAAAAAATTAGATATAAAAAAAGAAGAAGAAACAGTAGAAAAATATTGGAAAAAATATGTAAAAGACCATACTTCAATTACACTTTTACCAGAAACAAGTAGTTATAATAAAAAGGTAAATCAAATATATAAAAGAAGTATTTTACTATTTCCACTTCTTATAAATCAAGAAACAGGTGGAATATCAGCTTCAGTAGAAGTAGATGAGCAAATGAACTTTTGCGGAAGATATAGTTATTGCTGGCCAAGAGATGCAGTTTTTGTAACAAGAGCATTAGACAGCTTAAAAATGACAAAAGAAACAGAAAAGTTTTATAAAGTTTTTTGTAAAGAAACACAAAGCAAAAACGGAATGTGGGAGCAAAGATTTTATACAGATGGAAGACTAGCACCATGTTGGGGATATCAAATAGATGAAACAGCAAGTGTAATTTACGGAGTATATGAGCATTACAAAGTAGTAAAAGAAGTAAAATTTCTAAAAGATACATATAAAATGTGTGAAAATGCAGCTAAATTTTTATGTATGTATATGGACAATATTTTAGAAAAAAAAGATGAATCAGATGTTGTAAAAATGGAAATAGAACAAACTTATCATACAGAAAATAGAACTAAACTTCCCAAAAGCTATGATTTGTGGGAAATGCATGAAGGGGTTCATTTATATTCCTTAGCTGCAATTTACTCTGCATTTCAATCAATAAAAGAAATACAAGCTATTTTAAAGCCAGAATATGAAGTAAAAAATAGATTAAAAGTAGAAGCAATGAATAAGTTAGAAGCAAAACTAAACGAGTACCAAGAAGAAATAAAAAAGTATATTTTAAGTAACTTATACAATGAAAATACAAAAACTTTTTCAAGAAACTTAAATGACAACCAAACAGATATAAGCATATTAGGAATAGTAGAACCATTTTCTATATTTTCACCAAAAGAAAAGAAAGTACAAAACACAGTAGAAAAAATAAACTTAACTTTAAGAACATACACAGGTGGATACTTAAGATTTGAAGATGATCATTACCGTGGAGGAAAAAATCCATGGACAATTGCAACACTATGGATGGCAATGTATTACCAAAAAGCAGGAGAAAGAAAAAAAGCAAAAGAATGTATAGAATTTGTAGTAAATACTGCAAACGAGCACGGCTTTTTAGCAGAGCAAGTAAGCAACGAAGAGCCAGGTTCAAACTGGGTAAATGCCCTAGCATGGGCTCACTCAATGTTCATTTTGTCGCGGTTTGAACGTTTGTTAAAGCGACACAAGGAGGAAAAATGTCAAAAACAGTATTTGTATGTAGTAATTGTGGATATGAATCTACAAAATGGCTAGGAAAATGCCCTGGCTGTAATGAATGGAATAGCTTTTATGAAGAAAAATTATCTACAAAAGATACTAAAGTTAAAGCAGTAGATAAAAAAATAGTAGCACCTAAAGCCTTAAATGAAGTTGTAGGAAAAGATTCAGTACGTACTAGTACTGGAATAGGGGAACTAGACAGAGTACTAGGCGGAGGAATAGTAACTGGCTCATTAATTTTAGTAGGAGGAGAACCTGGAATTGGTAAGTCTACATTAATTTTGCAACTTTGCAACAAAATGCAAGGAGAAGGTAAAGTTTTATATGTTTCTGGCGAGGAATCAGCAGAACAGGTTAAAATTAGAGCAGATAGACTTGGAATTCACAATGAAAATATATTATTTTTAGGAGAAACAGATATTGAACTTATAGAGAATCATATTTTAGAAATAAAGCCAAAACTTGTTATAATAGATTCAATTCAAACTATGTATTCAGACGATATTTCATCTGCAGCAGGAACTGTTAGTCAAGTTAGAGAAATTACTGCACGTATAATGCGTATATGTAAAGGAAATGATATTACAACAATAATTATTGGACATGTTACAAAAGAAGGAAATATTGCAGGTCCAAGAGTACTAGAACATATGGTAGATACAGTTTTATACATAGAAGGAGAAAGATATTTTTCTTACCGTATTTTAAGAAGTGTAAAAAATCGTTTTGGCTCTACTAATGAAATAGGGATGTTTGAAATGCAAAATGAGGGAATGGTAGAAATAACAAATCCATCATCTGTATTAATCTCAGAAAGAGAAGATAATCCATCTGGCTCAGTAATTGTAGCTAGTATGGAGGGAACGAGACCACTTTTAATAGAATTACAGGCATTAACAACGCCAACTGTATTTGGTCTTCCACGCAGAACTGCAAATGGAATAGATTATAATAGGCTTACATTATTAGTAGCTGTTTTAGAAAAAAAAGCAAGTTTATCTCTTGGCTCACAAGATATTTACTTAAATGTAGTAAGTGGAATTCATATAAGTGAACCAGCAGTAGATTTAGGAATGGTTATAGCAGTAGCTTCTAGCTTTAAAAACATAGCTATTGAAAAAAATACTGTAGTAATTGGTGAAGTTGGCTTAACAGGTGAAGTAAGAGCTGTTAATTTAATAGATAAAAGGCTTAAAGAAGCGGAAAAACTTGGATTTAAAACTTGCATTATACCAGAAAGTAATAAAAAACTATTGAAAGAAAAGTATAAATTAGATATAATAGGGGTTAGAACTGTAAATGAGGCATTAAAGGCAGCAGGATTAAAATAATACAAGCCTTATAAAAAGCAAGAAAGGAATAGATTTTAATATGGTTATTACAGAAGTACTAAAAATGATTGCACCAGGAACCCCAATTCGTGATGGTTTAGAAAATATTTTAAAAGCAAAAACAGGTGCTCTTATTGTAGTAGCAGATACAAAAGAAGTATTAGATTTAGTAGATGGTGGTTTTGAACTAAATGTTGATTATACTTCTTCTAGACTATATGAACTTGCCAAAATGGATGGTGCAATAGTACTTAGCGGAGATTTTAAGAAAATTCTTTATGCTAATACTCAAATTATTCCATCTTCTAGTATTGTAACTACAGAAACAGGAACAAGGCATCGTACCGCAGAACGTACAGCAAAACAAACAGGAGCATTAGTAATTAGTATCTCACAAAGAAGAAGTGTTATTACTATTTTTAAAGAAAACGAAAGATATGTTTTAGAAGATACTGCTAAAGTAATTACCAAAGCAAACCAAGCCTTGCAAACAGTAGAAAAATATAAAAAAGTATTTGATAATAAATTAAGTACATTAAATGAATATGAATTTAATGATATTGTTACGTTAGAAAATGTAATTAATGCAATACAAAGAGCAGAAATGGTAATGAAAGTAGTAGAGGAAGTTCAAATTGCAATTTATGAATTAGGAGAAGAAGGAAGACTACTTCAAATGCAATTAGAAGAGCTAGTAGGAGACTTAGAACAAGAAGAATTATTAATTATAAAAGATTATATTACAGCTAAAAACAAAAGAAGAACTGCAGAAAAAGCATTACAAGAAATTAGAACTTTAGAGCACGAAGATTTAATTGTAATAGACAAAATCGCAAAAATATTGGGATATGATGACTTTGATAATTATGAAGAAGTTGGCGTATATACTAGAGGATACCGTATACTAAATAAAGTGCCTAGAATGCCAGCAAATATAGTAGAAAACTTAGTAAAATCTTTTAAATCTTTCCAACATATTTTAGAAGCAGACTTAGAACAGTTAGATGAAGTAGAAGGAATTGGAGAAATTAGGGCAAGAACAATAAAGCAAGCTTTAAGACGTATGCAAGAGCAATTTGTGTTTGACAACTTAATTTTATAATTATATAATTGTACCGTTACAAAATAAAATTAAATAAAGGAGATAAACAATGAAAAAAGTATTATTAATTTTAGCAATTATTCTAGTAGTAGCAGGACTTGGATTTGTATGCTATGGATTTTATCAAAAACTAACTACAAATATCCCAAATCCAGTTGCAACTATGGAAGTAGATGGTTATGGAACAGTAAAAATTGAGCTTTATCCAGATAAAGCACCAAATACAGTTTCAAACTTTATAGCATTAGCAAATAAAGGATTTTATGATGGCCTTACATTTCATAGAACTATTCCAGACTTCATGGTTCAAGGTGGAGATATAAGTGGAAATGGAACTGGCTCTCCAAAATTAAGCAATATTATGGATGTAGAAGAAGATAAAGAATATAACATTCCAGGAGAATTTATAGCTAATGGTTATACAAAAAACACCTTAAAACATGAAAGAGGAGTTATTTCTATGGCCAGAACAAACTATGGAGACTTTAGTAGTGAACTTAAAACATATGGTTATAATTCAGCAGGCTCACAATTTTTTATTATGACTCAAGATAATACATCTTTAGATGGTTCATATGCAGCATTTGGAAAAGTAATAGAAGGAATGGATATTATAGATAAAATTGCAAATACAGAAGTTTATTATAGAGAAGATAATGCACCACAAGCAGATGATAAAGGAAATACAAATTATCCAAAGGATGCAGATGGAAATGATGTTAATGCTCCAAACACACCAAAAGAAAAACCAATAATTAGCCATATTACAGTAGAAACATATGGCGTAGACTATGGCACACCAAAAACCTTAGATGTATTTGACTATTATTCTTGGATGTTACAAAACTATTCATATCAGAATTAATATTATACTAGGAGGTATTACAAGTGTCTAAAAATAAGAAAGACTTAAAAAAATTAGGTGTTAAAATAATGGCAATTATTTTAACTGCTTTAATGGTATTATCTGTAGCAGCTACATTAATTTTTTGCCTTATAGGAAGATAGTTAATAAACAAAAGAAGGGTTAATATATGTTTGAAAATCTTACTTTAAATATTAATGGAATTTGGAATTCTATTTCTAGTTATATGGTAGAATTATCACATAATCCATTTAAATTATTAACATTAATATTAGACTTAATAATTGTAATTTATTTAATATATAAATTTATTGTATACGCAAAGCGTTCAAGAGCATGGCAATTATTAAAAGGAATTGTACTTATTTTAATAGTTGTAGCACTTAGTGAAATACTAAATTTAAAAATATTAAATCTTATATTAACTATATTTATGCCTTATGGCGTAATTGCATTAATAGTTATTTTTCAGCCTGAACTTAGAAGAATGTTAGAGCAATTAGGAACAAATAAAATAACAAGAATATTTGGGTTTGATAAAGACATAGAAGCAAAAACCAAAGAAAATATTTATAAGGTTATAATTGCAGCACAAGAACTTGCTAAAAGCAAAACTGGTGGCTTAATTATTTTAGAAAGAGACATTCAAATAACAGATGTTATAGATAATGGTGTTCAAATAGATGCAGAAGTATCACCTCAACTTATAGTAAATTTGTTTACACCAAATACACCACTTCATGATGGAGCAGTTATTATTTCAAAAAATAAAATAGCTGCAGCAGCATGCATATTGCCACTTGCAGATGATAAAGACATTGCAAAAGAACTTGGAACAAGACATCGTGCAGGACTTGGAATTTCAAAAGAATCTGATGCCATTGCAGTAATTATTTCTGAAGAAACTGGAAAAATATCAATAGCAAAAGATGGAACTTTAATAGCAGACTTAAAAGAAGAAACTCTAAGAAATATCTTAATTAAAAACATTGTTACAAAACGCTTTGGAGATAAAGCCCAAGAAAAAGTAAAAAAGATTAATAAAGAGAAATAAAAAATATAAGCTATTAAATAATAGCTAAAAACTAACTCATAAAATGATAAACTGCCTCTGCAAACCCACCGTTGTTTGCAGAGTTTTGTGTTATATATGTAGCAACTTCTTTAACTGGTTCATAAGCATTAGCAATAGCAACACTAACACCTGAATTTTTTAGTAAATCAATATCATTAAAATTATCTCCAATAGATAAAATATCATTAGTATCTACATTTAAATAATCTTTTAAAATATTTAAAGCGTAGCCTTTACCAATACTTTTTGGAGCAATAGAAATATATTCATATTCTTTATTAATAATAGGATCTTTATACCATCTTTTAGAACAAAAGGTAATAGACAGATTTGTTTTTTCCTCTAGCTCTTTTTTTATTTTACTTAAATCATTATCACTAGAAAGCAAAATATTAAAAATAGGTAAGTTGTATTCACTTAAATATTCCAAAAAATCTTTTACTATATAAAAAGAAAAACCATTTTTATTTTGATTTGTTAAAACAAGATTAAATTTAGAATCATATTTACCTAAAACTGTACCTTCAGAACGAAAAAACATAACATAGTTATATAAATCTAGATATTTTAAATCTTCAGTAATAATAAAGTTATCACCATAAGCATGAATATGCAAATTATATTTTTTAGCTATTTCATAACATAATTTTATTTCTTCTATAGATAGGCATAAATGAAAAATTTCTTTCTTTTCCTTTAAATCTATAATTTGAGTACCATTTCCAAAAATGCCATATTGAGCATCGCATTTATTGCAAACATCTCTAGAAAGAGCATAACTTTTTCCAGTACAAATAGCAAAAGGTATTTGCTTTTGCTTTATAGCTTCAACTGCTTTTAAATTACTTTCTGGAATAGAATTATCTTGTGCAAGAAATGTGCCATCTAAATCGCTGGCTATTAATTTAATAGGCATAATAGCTCCTCCCGTAGATATTATAAATAAAAATAAGTAAAATATCAAGTTTAAATAAAATAAATATTGTAAGCATTTAAAAATTATAGTATTATTTAATAAACATTACAATTTTAAATTATACATTGTTTACTATTAGCCAAAAGATTTTTCATTAAAGTATGAAATACAAAGTTTAAAATGGCTAATATAAAACTTATAATTAATTAAAAAGCTGTAATAATTAAAACCCTAGGAATTAATAGAAAGGACGAATTTTAAAATGAGAAATATTAAACTAACAATAGAATATGATGGAAAAGATTATAATGGATGGCAAAAACAACCTAATAAACTTAACATTCAAGGAGAAATAGAAAAGGCAATAGAAACTGTAACAGGTAAAAAAGTAGAACTTATAGGGTCTGGAAGAACAGATGCTGGTGTTCATGCTTTTGCTCAGGTAGCAAATTTTAAAATAGACTCGGATTTTCCAATAGAAAAAATAGCAATTGCAATTAATTCTCAGCTTAAAACTTCTATTAGAATACAAAAAGCAGAAGAAGTAGAAGAAAACTTTCATAGCCGTTATCATTGCCATAAAAAAACATATTCATATATTATAGATAATTCAGAACAAGGTACAGCAATTTATAGAAATTATACATACCATGTGCCACAACCATTAGATGTAGAAGCAATGCAAAAAGCTGCAAACTATTTAGTAGGGGAGCATGATTTTAGCAGTTTTAAATCAAGTGGTACAAGTAGTAAAAGTAGTGTTAGAACTATTTATGAAGCTAAAGTTTTAAAAGAACAAGAAAGAGTAGTAATAATGCTTACGGGAAATGGATTTTTATACAATATGGTAAGAATTATTTCAGGTACATTAGTAGAAATAGGAAAGGGAGAAAAAAAGCCAGAAGAAATGAAAAAAATATTAGAAGCTAAAGATAGAAGTTTAGCTGGAAAAACATTACCTGCTCAAGGGCTATTTTTAATGAGTGTAAGTTATTAGGAACAGGTCCAATTGTTTATTTTTAAGCTACTTTGGGGGACAGATCTTTATAAAAATCAATTTTGAAATAAAAATTAGTAGCACACTTTGAATAAAAATAACATAATATATAACAAAAAGCAAAGTTAAAGGAGAAATGCCTAAAATTTTTCATTTCTATGTATTTCTTTTTAGCAATAAAGAAAGGAATGAACTAATTTATGAATATATTATTAATATTTTTTGCTCTTCCTGTTGCTACTGTTTTATTAGCTATCGTATTACAAAAAGTTTTAAGAAATCCATTATTAGTAGCTGCTACATTTTTAGCCATTTATTTAATAGTAACATTTGCTGCATTTGATGCAAGTTTTTTAGTATATGCTATTTTATATACACTGCTTGCTTATGTAACAGCAGTACTTACATCAGTAATTTGTAGATTAATTTCATGTTTTAGAAGATATTGCTGTAATATAAATTGCAATAATAACTGCCCAAATAATAATGGTAGTAACAATGGTGGAAATAATAACAATGGCAATAACAATAGTGGAAACAATAATACAGGAAACAATAATAGTGGAAATAACAACAATGGAAACAATAATGGTGGAAATAACAACAATGGAAATAATAATAGTGGAAACAATAATACAGGAAATAATAATAGTGGTAATAGCAATACAGGAAATAACAACGGAAATAATACAAATGGTGGAATTGCTACAATATCAAGTGTGCCAATTGCAATAAATAATTCAGATCCATACGGAGTAATAAACTTAAACAATGGAGCAAGTTTACTTGTAACATCAAATAGAAGAAATAATAATTCAGGATGTTGCTGTAGACGTAGGCTATATTAACATAAATTCATTTAAAAAAGCATATTACTTAAAAAGTAATTAATAAATATGTTTATGATAACATAATAAATAGAAGACAGTAATTTAAGCTTGTATAAATAAAAATTAAAGCTTAGAATTACTGGCTTTTATCATATATAAGTTTAATTAATTTAAAATTATAATACCTTTTATTATAAAATTCATAGTTGAAGCTGCGAACCGTAATATAAAATGTTATGAGAGAAAATTAGGTTAGTTAAAAAGTTAAATTCCACATGAGAGAGAATTATGCCATATATATGAGAGAGAATTATGCCATATAAAACTTGAAAAAAATAGCATAAAATGTTATAATTTATATAACTCTAATCAATAGGAGGAAATACAAATGAAACGAAAAGTAATAAGAATATTTGTAGTATTAATTTTAATAATGATAATTATTTTTCCTCACATACAATATACATATGCTGGACTTGCTGGAAATGCACAAGGCGAGAGTGGCTATCAGCCACCACCTTCTACACCAGGAGACTCACCACAAACTCCACCACCATCTGATCCAGGACCAGTTGACACAACTCCTTCAGAAACAAGGTATTATTATGAAACAATTTCAGGAAATGTATGGGAGGATTTAGGTTATACTCTTACAGGAACTTACAATAATTCAGATGACTTAAAACAAAAGATTCAAGTAACTGGTACAACAGTATTACTAAAGCAAGGAGATAATGTGGTAGATTTTACAGTTACAGATGAAAATGGAAATTATAGTTTTTCACCACCAGATGGAACATATTCAATTGAATTTTGGTATGGAGATATTAGCAAAATAAATTTACAAAATACAGAATTAGTAAAATCTGTTTTAAAATATAATGGACATGATTACATTACAACACAAACACCAGCATCACAAGATTATGTTAATGTAGAAAAAATAGAAGTACAAAAGAGTGGAAAGGGTGCAGCGCAAGTATTTATAGCATTAGACTGCTCATATGGTATGCGTAGTACACAGGTTGTTGTAAATGGAGAAACAAAAACAAGACTTCAAATAGCAGCAGATTCTGCTAAACAGTTAATTAACTCACTAATTAGCAGTGGAGAAAACATATATGTAGGCTTAGTATTTTTCTCAGGAACAAATTATAGAGCTGTATCACTTACAAAAAATATTGAAATATTATCAAAAGCTTTAGATGAAATTGTTAATAATGGTTGGTACACTCCAAATACTAATATTTTAGGAGCATTAAATAAAGCAAAAGATTCATTTTATAATAATGATAAAAATAATTCAAATAGATACATAGTACTAATATCAGATGGTATACCTACATCAGATGGTACAAAACAAGTATATCGTGATGAGTCAGAACAAGAAACATTAAATAAATTATATAATACGATAGGTCCAAATACTAAGAAAAAAGTACAAGATTTACGAAACGAAGGCATTAATATTATTTCATTACTTGCAAAATCAGATGAATTAGATGAAACACAGTATGTGGAAAGCATATTTAAAGATACATCTAATATTTATGCAGCTATACAAGATGGACAAGAAACAATAGATAAAATAACAAAAGATATAAAAAAATATTTAATAGAATCTACAGAAGAAAAACAGTATTCATCTGGTTTTAGTACAATAGCTGGTTATGAAGATAATCAACGCAGAAAAGAAGTAGATGAAAACTTTAAAAGATTCACATATAAAAATACAATAATGTTTGAACAAATAGAAACTTATAATGCAAGTACCATATCACAACAAAGAGCAAGTGAATTAAGTAATATAACTAAAATGAAAGTTTATGGTGGAAAAAATTATGTAATTAATCATATGCCATCAGGAACACCATCTGTAGAAGAAATAACAGATGAAGAAACTGGTGAAGTAATTAAAAGAATATATCATGTTTCAACAGGCTATAGTGGACAAGATATTATTTTAGGCAAAAGACCAGCAATTTCTCTTGAAACAAAAACAACTTGTACTGGACTAGAAATTATTTTATCAGACGGTTCAGTATTTGATGTACAAACAAGAGAAAATGGCTCAGATTTACCAATAATTAAAGCTATAGATGATGAGCTAACACATGGAGCTACAATAAGAGTAGAATATACTATTACAATAAAAAATGACTCATCTATACAATGTAACTACTTAGAGCTTATTAATCATTTACCACCAGGCTTTATATATTCTCAAAATGTAAAATTAATTACAGAAGCTAAACAAAACTCAGATTATGGATTTTATCAAGTCTCGCTTCAAGATTTATATAACAATGGTTATATATCAGAAGAAACTTTAGATTATGGTAAAACTAGAGTATCTATAAAAACAGTATTAGACAATAATGGAAAAGGAAAAAATGGATTTTACATAGCACCAGGTGGAGAATATACAATCAAATATGTTGCTAGTAAAGTAATTAGTAAATTAGATGATATAGAATATATGAACAAAAGTATTTCAGAAGTGTTAGTATATGAAGATGAAGCAAATAGAAGAATGGCCTATAAAATAAATAAAATAGCATATAATAACCCACAACATAACTTAGAAGTATTGCATGGTGTATATCCTGGAGATAACAAAGATAAAGATTGTTCTACTTTTACAAATTTAGTTTATATTATGCCTCCAACAGGAGAAAATGAGAGTATAGTTATTAAACTTATAGTAATTTGTGTAGCAATTATTATACTAATAATAGCTTTTATAAAAATTAAACCTAAAAAATATAAAAAACCTAATGTATATATAAAATAATCTCAAGTAATAAAAAAAATAATGGATTCATATTAAGGAATCCATTATTTTTTATTTTCTATGAAACAAGTTTTGGACCAATATTTGTAACTGTACCTGCACCAAGAGTAAGTACAATATCTTCTTTAATAGTATGTTCTTTTAAATATTTTACAATTTCATTAAAATCAGATATATATATAGCTTTATTTTGCTTATATAAATTAATTTTATTTACTAAATCTAGAGAAGAAATTCCATATATATTATCCTCTCTAGCAGCATAAATGTCTGTAACAATAACATGGTCAAATTGAATTAAAGCCTTAGCAAAGTCTTCTAATAAAGTTTTAGTTCTACTATATGTATGTGGCTGAAAAACAACCCAAGATTGTCTGTATTGTTTTTGTTTTAAGGCATTACATGTTGCTACAATTTCTGTTGGATGATGTCCATAATCATCATAAACGCTAACACCTTGATTGAAAGAACCAACATATTCAAATCTTCTATGTGCACCAGTATATTTTAGTAATCCATTTTTTATATCTTCTTTTTCAATACCATATTCATGGCATACAGCAATACAAGCTAAAGCATTTAACACATTATGCTTTCCTGGAATAGAAAGTTCAATTGTTTTATAAAAATAATTATTATAGTAAACATCAAACATTGCAAATCCATTTATATTAAATGTAATATTTCTAGCAACAAAATTTGCATTACTATTTTCAATACCAAATGTTACAGTTTTACATTTTGAATCTTTTGCAATTTTTACACAATTAGAATCATCTCCATTAATAACAAGTAAACCATCTTCAGGAAGCAAATTAATGTAACGATGAAAAGACCCAACTATATTATCGAAAGTTTCAAAATAATCTAAATGATCATTATCAATATTTAAAATAACTTCTGCTTTAGGAAATAATTTTAAATAGCTTTCTACATATTCACAAGCTTCAATAATAAAATATTCACTACTTCCGACACGATAGTTTCCATTAATAGGTTTTAAATAAGCTCCAACCTGAATAGAAGGATCTTTATGTGCTTCTAAAAAACACATTGAAATCATAGAAGTGGTTGTAGTTTTTCCATGTGTACCAGAGACGCAAATGCTATTACGAAAAGCTTTAGTAATTTTTCCTAAAAAAGTACCCCTATCTATAGTAGGAATATTTAATTCTTTTGCTTTCAATAACTCTGGGTCATCAGCTTTAATTGCAGCAGTATAAATAACTACATCAGCTTTTACAACATTTACAAAGTCATGACCAATAACAACAGGTATTCCATTTTTTATTAATCTATTTGTGGTTTCAGAAGAAGTAGAGTCAGATCCTGTTACATTAAATCCCCAAAATTTTAATATCTCAGCAATACCACTCATACTAACTCCGCCAATACCTATCATATGAATATTTTTATATTGTTCTAATTCCATTATATTAGCCAAAAAAAGCACTCTCCTTGTATAATATATTTAAATATTTTTCTAACCTTAAGATATTATATACTCTTTATTAACAATTTTCAATATATTTGCATTTTTTCTTTTAGACATGTTGAAATTACTATTTTTTTATTGTAACTATTTAAATGACTATATTAATGCTTAAATATGATATATAATATTAATAAAATATAAAAATGTGAATATAAAAATGTGAATAAAAAATGCAAGTAATAAAACTTAAAAATTTTAATATTTAAAAAATTATAATTTTTTATGTAATTAATAAAAATATATTCTACAATATATGAAAAAATTGGTTAAACAACTAACATGAACTAATGAAATTTACTATTATATTATATAAAAATTCTAATTTTAAAATTAAAATAAAAAAATAAATAAAATTTGTAAAATAAAGAAGGAAAAAACAAAAACATGGCGAATAATATAAATGTACATATTATTTATGTACAAATTTTACGCGGAAGGTGGTACACAAAATGCAAATTACAGATGTACGTTTAAGAAAAGTAAATTCAGAAAACAGAATGAAAGCTGTTGCTTCTGTGACATTTGATAACGAATTTGTTGTTCATGACATCAAAGTTATTGAAAGTCAAAATGGATTATTCATTGCTATGCCAAGCAGAAAAACTCCAAACGGAGAATTCAAGGATATAGCTCATCCAATTAATGCTGAAACTAGAGAGAAGATTCAAAAAGCTATATTAGAAGCTTATGAAGCTCCTGAAACTGAGGAAACTACAGATACAGAATCAGCAGAATAATAAATAATTAAGTAATTAAAAGAGAAACTTTTAAAAGTTTCTCTTTTTTCTGTTTAAAAACACACCTTTTATATTAATTAAAAGGTGTGTTTGCTTTGAGGTTAGTTGAGTCTGCCTAGTCTTTCCTTACAGCTTTTAATGAACTGAATTGTTCCCGCATCTTCGGCAATAATCTCAATGGTAAGTTCACCATTAGAATATGTGTGATTTATGCCACATTTCTTAATAGAAGCAACAAGGTTGTAAAATGAAATGATGCTTGAAATTTCTTCTGAGTATTTCACAACATCAAATGTAGTGGAATACTTCATTGATGGAATGTGAAGAGTAATTTTCTTCCGATTGCTCCTATTACATGAAAGATAGGAACCAACAGTATTTGCTGGAAGTACATGAGAAACGGGGTCAAAGGGTCTTGTTATACTCCGTTCATCAATGCTTAGTTTAAGCTCTATACTTTGCTGCATAAATAAATCAAACCTCTCTTTTTATACTTATGGTTATTACCATATATATTTATTATACCATAAAACACATAAATTTGCAAAAATATTGTAAAAAGAGTTGACTTTAATGGCAAAACGAGATATAATAGTCAAAGCATGTATTTGGCGATGAAGTAAGATGTGGCTACAAATGTAGTACTAAACTATGTTTGGAGGGAACTCTTATGGAGTATGTCGTGGCTTAGACCAAGGCGGTAAGTTAAAATTTTAAGCACTTATCCCAAGATTTTTCATGCAGACTTGGGTTTTAATATTGGTAAATTAAGAAACACCAGGGTGCGTTATAACTTCCGACCAAAATAAAGGCTAAAAAGCCTTAAAAAATTAGAAGGAGGGAATTTTTAAAATGGCAACAAAGAAAGAAAATGCAGTAACAAGTGAAAAAATTAGAATAAGACTTAAAGCTTATGATCATGTTGTTTTAGAACAGTCTGCTGAAAAAATAGTAGATACTGCTAAAAAAACAGGAGCTAAAGTATCAGGTCCTATTCCATTACCAACAGAAAAGGAAATTATTACAATTTTACGTTCTCCACACAAAGACAAAGATTCAAGAGAACAATTTGAAATGAGAACACATAAAAGAGTAATAGACATTCTTTATCCAACACAAAAAACAGTAGATAGTCTTATGAAAATAGATTTACCAGCTGGTGTTGATATTGAAATCAAATTATAATAGCGGAACTTAAACTTATATAGATTAAATTCCACAAACCATGCTAATATAACATTATATAATGTAATACAAAATATTAGCCAATAGTATTAGGAGGAAAAATGAAATCATTAATAGGTAAAAAAGTTGGAATGACTCAAATCTTTGATGAACAAGGAAAAGTAATTCCAGTTACAGTAATTGAAGCAGGTCCATGTACAGTAGTACAAGTAAAAACAGTAGAATCTGATGGATATAACGCTATTCAATTAGGATATGGTGAAGTTAAAGAACATAAATTAACAAAACCAGAAAGAGGACATTATACAAAAGTAAAATTAACACCTAAAAAACATTTAAGAGAATTTAGAGTAGATTCTTTAGAAAATGTAAATGTAGGAGACGAATTAAAAGCAGATACTTTTGCAGTAGGAGATAAATTAGATATTCAAGGTATTTCAAAAGGAAAAGGATTCCAAGGTGTTATTAAACGTCATGGACAATCTAGAGGACCAATGGGACATGGTTCTATGTATCACAGAAGACCAGGTTCAATGGGACCAACTTCTACACCAGGTAGAGTATTTAAAGGTAAAAACTTACCAGGACACATGGGTAGAGAAACTATTACAATTCAAAATTTAGATGTTGTAAGAGTAGATTTAGATAAAAATGTTATTTTAGTAAAAGGTAGTGTACCAGGAGCAAAAGGAGCTATTTTAAAACTAAAATCAAGTGTAAAAAGTAAATAAGGAGGGAAAAACAAATGCCTAAGGTAGACGTATATGATATAGAAGGTAAAAAAGTAAGCAGCCTAGAACTTAAAGAAGAAATATTTGGTATAGAGCCAAATGAAGCAGTAGTACATAGTGTTTTAGTTAACTACCTAGCTAATCAAAGACAAGGTACACAAAGCACTAAAACTAGAAGCGAAGTTTCTGGTGGTGGAAAAAAACCATGGAAACAAAAAGATACTGGTAGAGCAAGACAAGGAAGCATTCGTGCACCACATTGGGTTGGTGGAGGAATTGCATTAGGTCCAAAACCACGTTCTTATAGCTACACAGTAAATAAAAAAGAAAAAAGACTAGCAATTAAATCTTGCTTAAGTTCAAAAGTATTAGAAAATGAATTATATGTAGTTAAAGATTTATCTTTAAAAGAAATTAAAACAAAAGAAATGGCAAGAATTTTAAATAACTTAAAAGTAGAAGGTAAAACAGTAATTCTTTTACCAGAAAAAGATGAAGTTGTTCAAAAATCTGCTAGAAACATTGAAGGAGTTAAAGCTCTTCAAGTAGGTACTATAAATGTATATGACCTATTAAAACATAAAAATCTTGTATTAACAGTAGATACTGTTAAAAAATTAGAGGAGGTGTACGCATAATATGAGTCCAGAAGATATTATTTTAGCACCAGTAATTACAGAAAAAAGTAATGATGGTTTACAAGCAGGAAAGTACACTTTTAGAGTAAACAAAAAAGCTACAAAGGTAGATATTAGAAATGCAGTAGAAAAACTTTTTGAAGTAAAAGTTTTAAATGTTAATACTATAATGGTTAAAGGAAAAGAAAAAAGAATGGGAAAAACATCTGGAAAAACTTCAGACTGGAAAAAAGCAATTGTTACAATTGATACAAACCCATCTGATAAAACATACTTAGCAAAAGGTGGAAAAGAAACTAAAGTATCTAAAAAATACAAAGATTCTATTGAACACTTTATGGGAGCATAAAAGAGTAAAAATTATCGAGAAATAACTCGGAGAATAAAAAATATCTGTATGCGGAGCAGGAAAAATTCCGTAAATTTATAATGAAAGAGAGAATGAGAAAATGGGAATGAAACACTTTAAACCATACACCCCATCAAGAAGAAACATGACAGTTTCTACATTTGATGAAGTTACTAAAAAAGAACCAGAAAAATCACTACTTACTACAAAAAAGAAAAATGCAGGTAGAAACTCTTATGGTAGAATTACAGTAAGACATCAAGGTGGTGGAAATAGACAAAAATATAGAGTAATTGATTTTAAAAGAAATAAAGTTGATATGCCAGCTACTGTAGTTGGAATTGAATATGATCCAAACAGAACAGCAAATATAGCTTTAATACAATATGAAGATGGAGAAAAAGCATATATTTTAGCTCCACTTGGATTAAAAGATGGAGATAAAGTTATCTCTGGAGATAAAGCAGATATCAAACCAGGTAACTGCATGAAAATAGAAAACATTCCAGTAGGTACTATGATTCATAATATTGAAATAAATCCAGGCCAAGGTGGAAAATTAGTTAGAAGTGCTGGTCAAGAAGCTCAATTAATGGCAAAAGAAGGAGAATATGCACATGTGAGACTTCCTTCAGGAGAAATGAGATTAATAAGAGCTGTATGCAAAGCAACAATAGGAACTGTAGGAAATACAGACCACGAAAATGTAAAACTTGGTAAAGCAGGTAGAACAAGACATATGGGAGTTAGACCAACAGTTAGAGGTTCTGTTATGAACCCAGTAGATCACCCTCATGGTGGTGGTGAAGGTAAAGCTCCAGTTGGACACGCAGGACCAATGACTCCTTGGGGTAAACCAGCTTTAGGATACAAGACAAGAAAGAAAAATAAGCAAACTAATAAATTTATAACAAAGAGAAGAAAATAAGGAGGAAAGTTTAAATGTCAAGATCATCTAAAAAAGCTCCATTCGTTGCGCCAGAATTACTAAAAAGAGTTGAAGCAATGAATGAAAGTGGTAATAAAGAAGTTATAAAAACATGGTCTAGAGCTTCTACAATTTATCCACAAATGGTTGGACACACAATAGCTGTTCATGATGGTAGAAAGCATGTACCTGTATATATTACAGAAGAAATGATAGGACATAAATTAGGTGAATTTGCACCAACAAGAACATTTAAAGGACATTCAGGCGATAAGACAACTACAACAACTAATAACAATTAAACCCGGAGGGGACAAAAAGATGTGTCACCGTTAAATAACTCAAAATAGTAGAGTAAAGGAGGAAACAAAAATGGAAGAAGTTACAATTCCAAGAGCAGAAGCAACTCTAAGATATGCTAGAATATCAGCTAGAAAAGTTAAAATTGTAGCAGATTTAATCAGAGGAAAAGATATTGATGAAGCTTTAGCTATTGTAAAATATGCTCCAAAAGCATCAAGCGAAATTATAGAAAAATTATTAAAATCAGCAATTGCAAATGCAGAAAATAATCATCATTTATCACATGAAAAATTATATGTTGCTGAAATTTATGCAAATCAAGGTCCAACTCTAAAAAGAATTAGACCAGCTGCAAAAGGTAGTGCAGTAAGAATTAGAAAAAGAACAAGTCATATTACAATCGTGTTAAAAGAAAGAGATTAAGAAAGGAGGACTTAACAATTATGGGACAAAAAATGGATCCTAACGGATTAAGAGTAGGTGTCATTAGAGACTGGAATTCAAAATGGTATGCAGATAAAAAGAATTTTAGTGATTATTTAGTAGAAGACCATAAAATCCGTGAATATGTTAAGAAAAAATTATATGTTGCAGGAATTTCAAAAGTAGAAATTGAAAGAACTGCTAAGTTTGTTAGAGTAAATGTATACACAGCAAAACCAGGTTTAGTAATTGGTAAAGGTGGAAACCTTGCTGAGGTATTAAAAGTAGAACTTGAAAAAATGATAGGAAAAACAGTAAACTTAAATATTGTAGAAGTTAAAAACATTGATATTGATGCACAATTAGTTGCAGAAAACATTGCTGGCCAACTAGAAAGAAGAATTTCTTTCAGAAGAGCTATGAAACAATGTATGCAAAAAACTATGAAATCAGGTGCATTAGGAATTAAAACTGCTGTATCAGGAAGACTTGGTGGAGCAGATATGGCTAGAACAGAATTCTATAAAGAAGGAACAATTCCACTTCAAACTTTAAGAGCAGATATAGATTATGGATTTGCTGAAGCAGATACAACTTATGGAAAAATAGGTGTTAAAGTTTGGATTTATAGAGGAGAAATTCTTCCAGCTAAAAAGAAGCAAGAGGAAGGAGGAGAAGCATAATGCCATTAATGCCAAAAAGAACAAAATATAGAAAACAACAAAAAGGTAGAATTAGAGGAAAAGCAACAAGAGGAAATCTTGTTACAGATGGAGAATACGGTTTACAAGCTCAAGAAATAGGATTAATTACTTCTAATCAAATTGAAGCAGCCCGTGTTGCCATGACTCGTTATATTAAAAGAGGTGGAAAAGTTTGGATTAAAATTTTTCCAGACAAACCAATAACTGCAAAACCTATTGGTACTCGTATGGGTAAAGGTAAAGGTGCAGTAGAATTTTGGGTAGCACCTGTAAAACCAGGAAGAGTTATGTTTGAAATTGCAGATGTCACAGAAGATGTTGCAAAAGAAGCTCTTCGTTTAGCTGGTAACAAGCTATCTGTAAAATGTAAGTTTGTCAAAAGAGAAACTGATAGTTTAGGTGGTGATAGTGATGAAGATAAATAAAATAAAAGAAATGTCTTCACCAGAATTAGAAAAAGAATTAGGAGAACTAAAAAATGAGTTGTTTAAACTAAGATTTAGTTTAGCAACAAATGGATTAGACAATCCAATGAAAATAAAAGAAGTAAAAAAAGACATTGCAAGAATTAAAACAATTTTAAGACAAAGAGAGTTATTACAAGATAACAAATAGAAAGGAGTTACCTAAATGGAAGAAAGAAATCTTCGTAAAGTAATGATTGGCACTGTTGTTTCAGACAAAATGGATAAAACAGTTGTAGTAGCTGTTGAAACTAATGTTATGAACAAAATGTATGGAAAAATTCAAAAAAGAACATACAAACTAAAAGCACATGATGAAAACAATGAATGCCAAACAGGTGATAAAGTAAAAGTAATGGAAACAAGACCACTTTCTAAAGATAAGAGATGGAGAGTAGTTGAAGTTGTAGAAAAGGCAATAATTAAATAAAATAAAAATGTGTATTTGTAAAAACATTATATTAAAATTAATAATATAAAATGTTTTATTGTAAGCAATATGCAAAATATAACTCAAAATAGTAGAGGAGGAAAATAAAATGGTACAACAACAAAGTATCTTAAAAGTTGCTGATAATACTGGTGCAAGAGAAATTATGTGTATTAGATGCTTAGGCGGATCATATAGAAAATATGCTGGTATAGGCGATATAATAGTTGCTTCTGTTAAAACAGCTACACCAGGTGGCGTTGTTAAAAAAGGTGATGTTGTAAAAGCCGTTGTAGTAAGAACAAAAAAGCCAATTAGAAGAGCAGATGGTTCTTATTTAAGATTTGATGAAAATGCAGCAGTTATTATAAAAGATGATAAAACACCAAGAGGAACTCGTATATTTGGACCAGTAGCTAGAGAATTAAGAGATGGAGAATATATGAAAATTTTATCATTAGCTCCAGAAGTTCTATAAAATATCAAACTGGCTCATAACTAAGAAAAGAAGAGGTGAAAATAGAAAATGAAAATTAAAAAAGGAGATACTGTTAAAGTTTTATCAGGAAATGATAAAGGTAAAACAGGAGAAGTATTAGAAGTAATTCCTAAAACACAAAAAGTAATAGTAAAAGGTGTAAATGTTAGAAAAAAACATGTTAAACCTAGAAAACAAGGTGAAGAGGGCGGAATTATCTCAGTAGAATGTAGCATACATAGTAGTAAAGTAAATGTTGTATGTCCAAAATGTGGCAAACCTACAAGAGTTGGTTATTTAGTTGAAGGAGATACAAAAGTACGTGTTTGTAAAAAATGTGGAAATAAACTAAAATAGGAAGGAGGTCTAAAAAAGACTTATGGAAATATTAAAAGAACAATATCAAAAAGAAGTTGTACCAGCATTAATTAAAAAATTTAACTATAAATCAATTATGGAAGTTCCAAAACTAGAAAAAATAGTTATCAATGTTGGTTTAGGAGATATGAAAGACAATCCAAAAGCATTAGATAATACTATTAACGATTTAAGTATTATTACAGGTCAAAAACCAATAGTAACAAAGGCAAAAAAGGCTATAGCTGCTTTCAAAATTAGAGAAGGTGTTAATATTGGATGTAAAGTTACATTAAGAAATGGAAAAATGTATGATTTTGCATACAAACTATTTAATGTAGCATTACCAAGAGTTAGAGATTTTAGAGGAGTATCTAATAATTCATTTGATGGAAGAGGAAATTACTCAATGGGTGTTAAAGAACAATTAATATTCCCTGAAATTGAATATGATAAAATTGATAAAATTAGAGGTATGGATATTATATTTGTTACTACTGCTAAGACAGATGAAGAAGCAAGAGAATTACTTTCTTTATTAGGAATGCCATTCCAAAACTAGTATGTAGTAAATGTAAGAAAGGAGAAATTCATGGCTAAGAAGTCTTTAAAAGTAAAACAACAAAGAGAACAAAAATATAAAACAAGAGAATATAATCGTTGTAAAATATGTGGAAGACCACATGCTTATATTAGAAAATATGGAATTTGCCGTGTTTGCTTTAGAGAATTAGCTCATAAGGGAGAAATTCCAGGAGTAAAAAAGGCAAGCTGGTAGTTCTTTCAAATTTAAATCAGCATCTTGCTTCGTCAAGCTACGTGTAAAAATTTTTCAATATACAATAGTATAATTTCAAAATTTTTCACTTGCTTTCCTAGCAATATACTAATTTAAATTCGAAATAACATTATTTGTAAAAAATAAATTGTAATAGAAAAATGATGAAGGAGGGAATAAATTAAATGAATACAACTGACCCAATTGCAGATATGTTAACAAGAATTAGAAACGCAAATAGTCAAAAACATAAAACAGTAGATGTACCTAGTTCTAATATGAAAAAATCAATAGCTGATATTTTATTTAAAGAAGGTTACATTGCTGCATATGAAGAAATTAATGATAATAGTCAAGGTGTAATTCGTATTACATTAAAATATGATGAAAAGGGAAATAGAGTAATCGATGGTTTAAAAAGAATTAGTAAACCAGGATTAAGAGTATATTCATCAAAAGACGAATTACCACAAGTTCTAAATGGTTTAGGTGTTGCTTTAATTTCTACTTCAAAAGGAATTAAAACAGACAAAGACGCAAGAGCTGAAGGACTAGGTGGAGAAGTTATAGCTTATATTTGGTAGGAAGGAGGAAATATAAAATGTCAAGAATAGGAAATAAACCTATTACAGTACCAGAAGGTGTAGAAGTTAATATTAATGATAATCACATTACTGTAAAAGGACCAAAGGGAACATTAGAAAGAGAAATTCATAGAAATATGAAAGTAAATATAGAAGGAAATACTGTTACTGTAACAAGACCAAACGATGAAACTATAAATAAAAGTTTACATGGACTAACAAGAACTTTAATTAACAACATGATTGAAGGTGTTGTTAATGAATTTAAAGTAGAACTTGAAGTAAATGGTGTTGGTTATAGAGCACAGAAAAAAGGAAATATATTAGTATTAAACTTAGGATATTCTCATCCAGTTGAAATTACACCACCAGAAGGAATTACATTTGATTTAGCAGACGCAAACCATATAACTGTAAGAGGTGTAGATAAAGAATTAGTTGGTCAAACAGCAGCTGTTGTTAGAACAAAAAGACCACCAGAAGTATATAGAGGAAAAGGTATTAAATATGCTACAGAGCATATTAGACGTAAGGAAGGTAAATCAGGCAAAAAATAAAATTAGAAATTTTAAGCTTCGTCTAACTTTGTTAACCTTCGCATAAAATTTTTTCAACATACAGCTCGTATAGTTTCAAAAATTTTAGCTCGGTTAGCCTCGTTATACTCGCTTTAAATTCCTAATTTAAGAAATCATTATATAAAAATTACTAATGCTGTTACATTAGTAGAAAGGAGCAAAAAATGATTAAGAAAATAGATAGAAGAGCAGAAAGAACAAGAAGACATGCAAGAGTACGTAATAAAGTATTTGGAACAGAAACTCGTCCAAGATTATGCGTATTTAGAAGCAATAGTAATCTTTATGTTCAAGTAATAGATGATGTAAATGGAAAAACTTTAGTTCAAGCTTCTACATTAGATAAAGAAGTAAAAACAAAACATGCTAATTGTGAAGCTGCTAAAGAAGTAGGAAACCTAATTGCTAAAAGAGCTTTAGAAAAAAATATTAAAGAAGTTGTTTTTGACAGAGGTGGATACATTTACCATGGTGTAGTAAAACAATTAGCTGAAGCTGCAAGAGAAGGCGGACTAGAATTTTAATAAAATTATTGTTAAATAATTCACAGGGGAAGGGGACATATTTTAGCCCTAGTGAATAACAGTAGATTTAAAATTTGTCCCCTAACAGATAAAAAGGAGGGAAAAATAAAGTGCAATCAGAAAATACATCAGAATTAAAAGAAAAAGTAGTTGCAATTAACAGAGTAGCAAAAGTTGTAAAAGGTGGTAGAACTTTTAGATTTAGTGCTGTTGTTGTAGTAGGTGATGAAAATGGACATATAGGTGTAGGAAATGGTAAAGCAGCAGAAGTTCCAGATGCTATAAAAAAAGCTATTGAAGAAGCTAAAAAGAATTTAATAAGTGTTCCAGTAGTAGGAACTACAATTCCACACGAATATGTAGGTACGTTTGGAAGTGCAAGAGTTATGCTAAAACCAGCTCAAGAAGGTACTGGAGTTATTGCTGGTGGTAGTGTAAGACCAGTACTAGAGCTTGCAGGATACAAAGATATTAGAACAAAAGTAATTGGAACAAGCAATCCAAGAAATGTAGTATATGCTACAATAGAAGGATTAAAAAGTATGCAAACAATTGAACAAGTAGCTAGAAAAAGAGGAAAAGCTGTAGAAGATATATTATAATTTTTCTAGATATAATAAAATATAAAAATAACAACTATTAACAAATAAAAATAGGAGGTGTACGCATAAATGAAATTAGACGAATTAAAACCAGCACAAAAAACAAAAACAAGAACAAGAGTTGGTCGTGGAGTTGGTTCAGGTCTTGGAAAAACTTCTGGAAGAGGACATAAAGGACAAAAAGCTAGAAGCGGTGGAGGAGTAAGACGTGGATTTGAAGGTGGTCAAACTCCTTTATATAGAAGATTACCAAAAAGAGGATTTAATAACATTCATGCTAAAAATTACACAGAAGTAACTTTAACAATGTTAAATAAAGCAAGCACAGAAGATGTTACTGCTGAAAGTTTAGTAAAAGATGGAATTATTCGTAAAATTAATGATGGCATTGTTATTATTGCAACAGGTAAATTAGACAAAAAAGTTAATGTAAAGGCTGTAAAATTTACTAAAGCTGCTCAAGAAAAAATTGAAGCTTTAGGAGGAAAGGCCGAGGTGATTTAATGTTTAAGACAATTATAAATGCATTTAAAACACCAGATGTTAGAAAAAGAATTTTATATACATTATTATTAATAGTACTTTTTAGATTAGGATGCTTTATTACAATACCAGGTGTTAATACAGTTGCTTTAAATGAAGCAATGTCAGGTGCAAATAACGGATTATCAGGTTTAATTGACTTAATCTCAGGTGGAGCTTTTTCTAGATTCTCTATCTTTGCTATGACAATTACACCATACATTACAGCATCTATTGTAATTCAATTATTAGGCTTTGTTATTCCTTCATTAGAAAAAATAATGAAAGAAGGAGGAGAAGAAGGTGCTAATAAAATAAACAAATATACTAAACTATTAACAATAGTACTTGCTTTAATAGAAGGTACAGGTTTATATTTAGCATATAGATCTTCTGGAATATTCGTAGGAGATAGCTTTTTAACTGGATTTTTAGTAGTTATATCTTTAATGGCAGGAACATCACTTTTAATGTGGCTTGGAGAACAAATTACAGATAAAGGAATTGGAAATGGTATTTCTATAATTATCTTTGTAGGTATCGTTTCAGGACTTCCAAGAGCAGTTACATTAATTTGGAACTTAATATTTGGAACTGGAGCATTTAGCACAACAGGTTTATTAACAGCAATAGGAATTATCATAGGAGCTATTATTTTAATAATGGGTGTTGTATTTGTACAAGAAGCAGAAAGAAGAATTCCTGTACAATATGCAAAAAGAGTAGTAGGAAGAAAAATGGTAGGAGCACAAAATACACATATTCCACTTAAGTTAGCTATGGCTGGAGTTATGCCAATTATCTTTGCTTCTTCATTTATGACATTCCCTGCAATGATTATTCAAATGTTTATACCAAATATAGCAGCAGAAACTGGATTTTGGTCAGTAATTTATAAATTTTCTATTGCAACATCATCAGCTGCTGTACCAGTAGGATACACTATAGCAAATGCAATTGTATATTTATTATTAATATTAGCATTTACATTTTTCTATACATATGCTACATTCAATCCAGCAGAAGTATCAAACAATATTAAGAAAAATGGTGGATTTATACCAGGAATAAGAGCAGGAAAACCAACAACTGATTATTTATCTTCAGTTATGTCAAAACTATTATGGTTTGGTGGATTATTCTTAGCAATAATTGCTATACTACCAATGCTAGTTAGATTTATACCAAATGTAAACTTAGCATTTGGTGGAACATCTATCTTAATCGTAGTAGGTGTTGCACTAGAAATGGTACAACAATTAGAATCTTTACTTGTTATGAGACATTATAAAGGTTTCTTAGACTAAAATAAGCAGAGTAGGACGGGCTAGTAAATGTTTTCTAGTTCCGTCCAAAATGCGTAAAAAGGAGAGCAAAAGATATGTATATTGTTATGTTAGGAGCTCCTGGAAGTGGAAAAGGTACAGCAGCAAAAATACTTGCAAAAAGACTTAATCTTCCACATATTTCAACGGGAGATATGTTTAGAGAACAAATAAAAAAAGAAACAGAGCTTGGAAAACTTGCAGATAGTTATATATCAAAAGGAGAACTTGTTCCAGATGAATTAACTATTAATATTGTTAAAGATAGATTAACATGGGACGATACAAAAAATGGTGTTATATTAGATGGATTTCCAAGAACAAAAGCTCAAGCAGAAGCACTAGATAAAATTTTAGAAGAACAAGGAAAAAAAGTTGATATAGTACCAGAATTAATAGTTCCAGATCAAGTTATTATAGATAGAATTTTAAACAGAGCCACATGCTCTAATAAAGAATGTGGAGCAATTTATAATATAAAATATAAGCCATCAAAAGTTCCAGGCGTTTGCGATATTTGTGGTGCTAAATTAGTTACTAGAACAGATGATAATGCAGAAGCAATTAAAAATAGATTAGAAGTGTACAGAAAAAATGTGCAAGACTTACTTACATATTATAAAGAAAAAAATGTTTTAGTATCTATAACACCAAAGGATCCAACAGCAGAAAATGCTTCAGAGCAAGCAGTAGATGAAATTTTAAAATAGGGGACAGTCCCTTTTTCCTCTTTTGGGGAATTGGGGACAGGTCAAACAAGTAACTTTTCTTAAGTGAACTTAATGTATTATTATGAAATAATAGGGTTTTTAGAGCACCCATCAACAATTTTTGATTGCAATGTGATGGGTGAAGTTTTTATTAATTAAAAATGGAGATATAAGTAAAAAATGGTAACAATAAAATCACAAAAAGAAATAGAAAAAATGAGAGAAGCATGTAAAATTACAGCTTTAGTTTATGAAGAAATAGAAAAATATATTAAACCAGGAATTACTACCATGGATTTAGACCATTTTGCAGAAAAAATTATTAGAGACAATGGTGGTATTCCAGCACAAAAAGGTTATCCAAGTGGACAAAAAGGTGTTCCAGCTTTTCCAGCTACTTTATGTGTTTCAATTAATGATGAAATTATTCATGGAATTCCATCAGATAAAAGAATAATTCAAGATGGAGATGTAGTTAGCATAGACTTAGTGGTTTATAAAAATGGATTTAATGGAGATGCTGCTAGAACTTATATAGTTGGAAAATCTACACCAGAAAAACAAAGATTAGTAGATATCACAAAACAAGCTTTTTTTGAGGGAATTTCTCAGGCAGTTAAAGGAAATCGTATAGGAGATATTTCACATGCCATTGGGGAGTTCGTTGAAAAAAATGGTTATAAAGTGGTAAGAGAATTTCAAGGACATGGCATAGGTGAAGAAATGCACGAAGATCCAGGAATTCCAAACTATGGAAAAACAGGAAGAGGATTAAGAATTCAGCCAGGTATGACTCTTGCAGTAGAACCTATGGTAATGGCTGGAAAGCAAGATATTTGTGTATTAGATGATGGCTGGACAATTGTAACAGAAGATGGATCACTTGCTGCTCATTATGAAAATACAATTTTAATTACAGAAAAACAGCCAGAGATATTGACATTATTGTAAATTTGCAGTATACTATATAAGATAATGCGTTTATATTGCAAAAATAAACTTTTAATATGTAAAAAAGGCTAAAAAGAAAGGAGATATGTTAGTTTTTCTAACATATGTAAAATATGTCAAAAGAGGATGTTATTGAAGTTGAAGGTACAGTTGTTGAAGCTTTACCAAATACAAATTTTAAAGTTGAATTAGAAAATGGACATCAAATTTTAGCTCATATTTCTGGAAAATTAAGAATGAATTATATAAAAATTCTTCCAGGAGATAAAGTAAAAGTAGAATTATCACCATATGACTTAACTAAAGGTCGTATTACATGGAGAGCTAAATAACATAAGTTAACCCTATTTTTAGAAACTATAACTTTCTAAAAATAAATTATATAGAAAAATGATTTTAATGATAGTGTAAAATTCATTATCAAACAAGCAAAATATAGAAGAGGTGAAAAAAATGAAAGTAAGACCATCAGTAAAACCTATGTGCGAAAAATGCAAAGTTATCAAAAGAAAAGGTGTCATCAGAGTAATATGCGAAAATCCTAAACATAAACAAAGACAAGGATAAAAAACTATTTTGAATATAACACAAATCTTAAAAAGCGGCTGTAAGGTTAGAAAATTTAAAATCTTACCTTATAAATTTGGGTTTGTGTTTATATATATGCCTAAAGAAATATTATTGATTGACCTTTAATTTTATTAATAGTCAATGCATTTCACCAATAATATTAGGCAAAAACAAAAATAAAATAACAAGTAAAAACAATAGCAAAATAAAAAAACTATGGAGGTGCAAAGAAAAATGGCTCGTTTAGCAGGAGTAGATTTACCTAGAGAGAAAAGAGTAGAAATTGGTTTAACCTATATTTATGGTATTGGTTTAGCAAGTTCACAAAAAATTCTAGCAAAGGCAAAAGTTAATCCAGATATTAGAGTAAAAGATTTAACAGATGATCAAGTACAAGCAATAAGAAATGCAATGGAAGGTTATACTGTTGAGGGTGACTTACGTAGAGAAGTTGCTTTAAATATTAAAAGATTAACAGAAATTGGTTGCTATAGAGGAATTAGACATAGAAAAGGTCTTCCAGTTAGAGGACAAAGAACAAAAACTAATGCTCGTACAAGAAAAGGACCTAGAAAATTAGTTAGCAAAAGTAAAAAAGACTAAATAAGGAGGAAATAAGTAAAAATGGCACAAACTGTAGCTAAAAAAACAACAACTAGAAGAAGAGATAGAAAAAACATTGATAAAGGAATGGCACATATTCATTCTAGTTTTAATAACACAATTGTTACAATTACAGATGTTCAAGGAAATGCTATTTCTTGGGCTAGTAGCGGAGAACTTGGATTTAAAGGTTCAAGAAAAAGCACACCATTTGCAGCAGGAGAAGCAGCAGAAACTGCAGCAAAAGCAGCAATGGAACATGGATTAAAATCTGTAGAAGTATTTGTAAAAGGACCAGGTTCTGGTCGTGAAGCAGCAATTAGGTCATTACAATCTGCTGGATTGGAAATTAGCTCAATTAAAGATGTTACACCAATTCCACACAATGGTTGTAGACCACCAAAAAGACGTAGAGTATAAAACTAAAAAATTGAAAGAAAGGTGAAAATAAAAAATGGCAAGATATAAAGATGAACAATGCCGTATTTGTCGTAGAGAAGGACAAAAATTGTTCTTAAAAGGTTCAAGATGTTATACAGATAAATGCAGTATTGCTAGAAGAAATTATGCACCAGGCCAAAATGGTCAAAAAAGAAAGAAACTTTCTGAATATGGAACACAGCTTAGAGAAAAACAAAAAACAAAATCTTTCTATGGTGTAGGAGAAAAACAATTTAGAAAATATTTTGATATGGCATCAGCTAACCGTGGTAAAACTGGTGAAGTATTATTACAAATATTAGAAACAAGATTAGATAATGTTGTATATCGTTTAGGATATGGAGCTTCAAGAGCACAAGCAAGAATGTTAATAACACACGGTAGCTTTGAAGTAAATGGTGAAAAAGTAGATATTCCATCATATCTAGTAAAAGCAGGAGATGTAATTAGCGTTAGAGAAATTAGAAAAGATAATGGATTTATTAAACTAAATGTTGAAGAAAATTCAGCAAGACCAGTACCAGAATGGTTACAAAAAGATGCTCAAAACTTAAATGGTAAAGTTGTAAGACTACCAGTAAGAGAAGATGTTGATATTCCAGTTGAAGAACATTTAATAGTAGAGCTTTACTCTAAATAGAAGTTAAAAATTAGACATTGGATTATAAAAACAAGCTATAAAATAATATTAGCTAAAGTAAAATTACTATTGCAAATAGAATAGTAAAAACTTTCACAATTTTAAATCTAGTTCTAAAATAATAAAAGATGAAGTAGAGTATAAAAATGCCAAAAAGAGTAAGGAATAACTTCTAAACTCTAACTTCTAAAAATTAGGAGGTAAAAAATGATAGAATTCGAAAAGCCAGATATTAAATGCTTAGAGATGGATGAAGATAAAAATTATGCAAAATTTGTATGTGAACCACTAGAAAGAGGATATGGAATTACAATAGGCAATTCATTAAGAAGAATTTTATTATCTTCTCTTCCAGGAAGTGCAATTACAAGTGTAAAAATTGATGGTGTATTACATGAATTTGCTACAATTCCAAATGTAGTAGAGGATGTTCCAGAAATTATTATCAACTTAAAAAGTGTTAGCTTAAAACAAGAAGACACTGAAGAAAAAGTACTAAGAGTTGATTTTAAAGGACCTGGAGAATTAAAAGCAGGAGATATCATAACAGATGGAACAATAGAAGTTTTAAATCCAGATTTACATATTGCAACAGTTTCAGATGGTGGACACTTAGTTATGGAATTAACTGCAAATAAAGGAAGAGGCTATAACAACGCTGAAAAGAATAAAAAGCCAGAACAAGCCTTAGGAGTACTTCCAATTGATTCTATATATACACCTGTAAAAAAAGTTAATTATGCAGTAGAAAATACTAGAGTTGGACAAATGGTAGACTACGATAAATTAACAATCGAAGTTTGGACAAATGGTTCATTAAAACCAGATGAAGCCTTAAGCTTAGCTGCAAAAGTTATGACAGGGCATTTAGAATTATTTATAGATTTATCAGAAGCTACAAAAAATACTCAAGTTATGATAGAAAAAGAAGAATCTAAAAAGGAAAAAGTTCTTGAAATGTCTATTGAAGATTTGGAACTATCTGTTAGATCATTCAATTGCTTAAAGAGAGCTAGTATTTCTACAGTAGAAGATTTAACAAATAGAACAGAAGCTGATATGATGAAAGTAAGAAATCTTGGTAAAAAATCTTTAGATGAAGTAACTAATAAATTACATTCATTAGGATTAGATTTTGCCAAAGAAGAAGAATAATAGCTAGAAGGAGGGAAATAAATTGGCTACAAATAGAAAATTAGGTAGAACAACAGATATTAGATTAGCCATGCTTAAAACTTTAACAACTGATTTAATATTACATGAAAAAATAGAAACAACAGAAACAAGAGCAAAAGAAGTAAAATCAATTGCAGATAGCTTAATTGCCTTAGCTATAAAAGAAAAAGATAATTTTGAAATGGTAGATACAAAAGTTTCTAAAGCAAAATTAGATAGCAAAGGAAATAAAGTTACAGAACTTGCAAAAAGCAAAAATGGCAAAGAATATTTAAAAGTAGTAAAAGAAGTAACTACTGAAAAAAGACAAAAAGATATGCCATCTAGATTAAATGCTAGAAGAAAAATGATGAAGATGATTAATAAAGTAAAAGACAGCGAAGGAAAAAATATTGACTTAACTGCAAAATTATTTAATGATATTGCTCCTAGATATGCAGGAAGAGTTGGAGGATATACAACTATTCTTAAAACTGGACCAAGAAGAGGAGACAATGCAGAAGTTGTTATTTTAAAACTAGTTTAGAAATTGCTTAAAAATATTGGGCTTTAAGAAGACAAATATAGGAGAGTGTAAAAATGGAAATAGTAAAATACATTGTATTAGGGGTATATGTAGTTGTATGTATTGCTTTAATAATATTAGCAACTATACAGAATAAAGAAAAATCAGGAGCTTCAGGAACAATTACAGGTTCTTCAACCAATAATTTTTATGAGCAAAATAAGGGAAGAACAAAGGAAGGCAAGCTAAAAAGATGGACAATTATTTTAGGAATTGTTTTTGTAATATTAGCAGTTGTCTTAGGAATCCTATATCTAGTATAAACAAAAAAGATGGCAGAAAATTTAGTTTTCTGTCATTTTTTGTTTTGTCGCGGTTTAGGACGTTTGTTAAAGCGACAAAGTGTCACTTCTGGGACATATGTTCAAAGAAATAAACTAAAACCTCTGTCACAAAAACGACAAAGTGTCGCTTTAACAAACGTCTTAAACCGCGACAGAAAAGGAGAAAAATGAAAAGAGAAGTTACAGGAATTTTTAGAGGAAATGAAAAAGGCTTTGGCTTTGTAAAAATTGAAGATGAAGAAGGTGAAATATATATTTCTAGAGGAAATACTGGGGAAGCCTTAGATGGAGACGAAGTATTAGTTAAAATTATAGAAAACGACTCTAGAAAAGAACATAATGAAGGAAAAATAATAAAAGTACTAAGCCACAATAAAAACAAAATTGTAGGAGTTTTTCAAAAAAGTAAAAACTTCGGTTTTGTTGTGCCAGACGATAAAAAAATAAATACAGATATATATATTTCAAAAAAGAACTCTAAAAAAGTAAAAAATAAACAAAAAGTTGTTGTTCAAATTACAAAATATCCAAAAGGAAACAAAAGTGCAGAGGGTGTTATAATAGAAGTTCTAGGAAATGTAAATCAAGCAGGTGTTGATATGCTTTCTTTAGTTAAAGAATATGATTTACCTTATGAATTTCCAGAGCCTGTTATAAATGAAGCAAAATCTATTAAACAAGAAATAGCTAAGAAAGATATTCCAAATAGACTAGATTTAAGAGAAAAAGAAATATTTACAATAGATGGAGAAGATGCTAAAGACTTAGATGATGCAGTTGCAGTAGAAAAATTAAAAAATGGAAATTATTTGTTAAATGTTTCTATTGCAGATGTAAGCTACTATGTTAAGGAAAATTCAAAGTTAGATAAAGAAGCATTATTAAGGGGTACAAGTATATACATGCTAGATAGAGTAATTCCAATGCTTCCTAAAGAATTATCAAATGGAATATGCAGTTTAAATCAAAAAACAGATAGATTTGCAATAACTGTTTTAATGGAAATAGATAAAGATGGCTATGTAGTTTCTTCTGATATTAAAAAAAGTATAATAAATGTAACAAGAAGAATGAGCTACAAAGAGGTACAAGCTATTTTAAATGAGGCAAATAACGAAGATAAAGTAAAGGTTAAAAAGAAAAAAAATAGTGAGCCTATAGAAAAAATTAATCTAAATAAAGAAGAATTATATGCAAAAGAAGAAAAGGAAAAATTATTGCAAGAATGTTCAAACTATGTTAAACACTTTAAACTAATGGAAGAATTAGCAAATATTTTAAAGAAAAGAAGAAACATTGCTGGTAGCTTAAATTTAGATATACCAGAGAGCAAAATTATATTAGATGAAAATGGAATAGCAATAGATGTAAAAAAATATGATATGTATTTTTCAAATGAAATTATAGAGCAATTTATGCTAACAGCAAATGAAACAGTTGCAGAAAAGTTTTATTGGCTAGAAGCACCATTTATTTATCGTGTTCATGAAGTACCAGATTTAGATAAAATAAAAGACTTAAATGCATTTTTATGGAACTTAGGTTATAAAATAAAAACCACACGGAGATACCGTGCATCCAAAAGCTTTTGCAGATGTTTTAGATAAAGTAAAAGGAAAGCCAGAAGAAAGAGTGGTTTCTAATTTGATTTTGCGTACATTAAAATTAGCAAGATATGAAAGTGAAAATAAAGGACATTTTGGTATAGCAAGTAAATACTATTGTCATTTTACTTCACCAATTAGAAGATACCCAGACTTATTTATACATCGCATTATTTCAAAATATTTAGAAACTAATTATCAGCTAAAAGAAGAAGAAATAGTAAAATATAATGAGCAAGCTAATAGGTATGCTAAAAATTCTTCAGAGTGTGAAAAAATAGCACAAAAGGTAGAAAGAGATGCAGAAGATATTAAGAAGGCAGAATTTATGCAAAATAAAATAGGGGAAGAGTATGATGGAATTGTATCTAGTGTTACATCTTTTGGAATTTTTGTTGAATTAGAAAATACAGTAGAAGGATTAATTAGATTTGATGACTTAGAAGATGATTATTTTATTTATGACGAACAAAGAAAAATTTTGCAAGGTGAACGTACAAAAATAACCTATAAAATAGGAGATAAAATAAAAATTAGAGTAAAATATGCAGACAAGCTTTCTAGAAGAATTGATTTTGAAAAGGTATTTTAATAGAGCTGATTAATTGTTTTATAGCTAAAACGATTAAATAGTACTAGTTTTCTTGTTTTTCAAATTGCCCGTTGTAGGAGTAAATTCAAAGAAGCAAAGTCAGAACGGGACCTTTCAAAACTGCGAAAAATAGTACTATTTAAGCGTTAATGTATATAATAACTGTAATTTAAAAAATTTTACGTGTAGAAAAACAGCATATACTTATCTTGACAAATAAATTATTGTAGGAAAAAATAATCCAATTAAAGAAAGCACTAATAAAATAATTCCACCAACCTTATTTTTATTTAAACTAATTTCATAAATACCATAAGCAGCACTTTCTACTGAAGCTACAATTGAAAATATAATAACTAAAAAAACTGCAATCATTTTTAAATTAATTCCTCGCTTTGTTTAAAAAATAAAAATTAAATTTACTGTTATTATTCACAGCTAATTATAAATGTTAGAGTAGCCACAGCGGTATTATATATGTTTTTTCGTGCTTTAGTCGAGAAAAAACATATATAATACGCAAGCGACGTGGCGGATAATTTTAGGGCTGTAAATTGTAACAATTTACTATAATAAACATTTTTAAGTTCCAGTTATTAAAAAGCTAGACTTAACCTTAACTTCTGTTTCTACATCAAAAAAAGCATTTTGAAAATTATCAAGCCAGTTATAATTCTCATATTCAGAGCGTGTTTTAAAATTACTGATTGCATATTTGCCAGTGCCAGAAATATCAGATTTAAAATCTTTTGAAGTCTTATATAAATAGTTTAGAAGATGAATTCTTAAATAATGAGAAGCGGATTCTTCAATTTTATCAATTTTTTCTTGTGGTATATAGCTTGCAATTTCATTAATAGAGGAAATTCTTGCATTCATTTTTACTTTAAGCTTAACATATGGTGTTCCATTTACAATAGAAGCTTTAATTTGAGGTTTTGTATCTAAGGTTAAATATGAATCAATCGCTTTGCTTTCGTCTTCTGGGTCTGGAATAGAGAGTCTACAACTTTTTAATTTATTTGTTATAATTAAGTTACTTAAAGTTTCTGTCTTAGTTAATTTTCCAACTAATTTATCTCCTTTAAAAACTGCTAGACCTATATTTTCTATACCATTATCTGCCTGCAAGTTATTTTCTTTTGATGAAGAATCTTCTTTATTCTCAGAATTACCAGAAGATTTAGAAGAAACAGGATTACCGTAAAATTGCAATAGGTTCTTCTGACATACTTTCCAATTTATTAAAAAAGTCAATTAAATGAATATCTGATGTGTAGCCTGTATATTCACTAGAACGAGGCAAAATTTCATAAAACTTAGCTACTAAATTTTCTAAACTTGGCTTTACACTTGTAATGTATTCCTCAGCAGTAGTAGTACTAATAATAATGTTAGTATCAGGTCTAACTTCAACCTTATTCATTAAACTATATATTTCTTTACTAATTCCTTGCTTTGCCATTTCTTCTGAAAACACAACTATTTTACAATGAGATAAATTTACTTCTTTACTAACAAAAGTATTTACTAAATTAACAGCAGATTCAATACAAGCAGCTTCAACAGTATCTATAACAGATGGAGCTGTTTCGCCAGGATTATTTTCACCACTAGAATTTGGCATTGTAAATTGAAAAGTAACTTTTATGCGTTCTGTATCTCCAACATCAAACCCGAATAGCTACTGCATAAGCTAAGTCATCTATACTTTGTGCACTATGTGCTCCAACAAAACAGTAAGCAAACATTATTGCAATAATAATTATTATAAAATATTTATATAGGTGCTTTATCAATTGAAACAGCCCCTTTCTTTTTCTCAAGCAAATTATACTTAATATTAGCAAACACTAATAATGCTAAGCTTACACCAAATATTAAAATTAAAACAACATATTGGTAGATTACATTTTCAACAAAGATAAGTTCATACATATTTTTAGGAACTAATGCAAATCCAAATATAAATAAGCAAAATAGAGCAGTATACCATTTTGTGTATTCAAAATTTAATAGTTTTTGAAATACCCTTGTAGCAAATGAAAAGCTAATACTTAAATAAGCTGTAAGTGATATTATCCAAATTAATAAAAATACTGCGTCTAATCTCTGAAAAAATCTACCAAATTCTATATTTCTTGAAGCTAAATATAAAGGAAATACTTCTTCTGTAATAACACTATTTGGAGATAAAAATAATAATGTTGCTACACTGAATAATAAGCAAATGCCTGATGTAATAATTGATGTAAATGTTATTTTTTTTAAGCCTTTATCATCTTTTAAATAGGGTGGTAAAAAGTATAAATATGCAAATCCACCAAATGCAAATAAATTACTTAATCCTGAAAAAAATGTTGTAAAGGCACCATTTCCAAGAAGTGGTAACATTCTTTGCAATGTAAAATTTTCAATATTAGCAAAAAATATAAATAAAATACTAAATACAAAAATAGGCATCATAAAAAGGTTAGAGCGTACAATTGCTTGAAAGCCTATTTTATTAGTTATAATAATAGTAAGTAAAAATAATATCATAATTGCAGCAACAGGACTTCTAGGAAAGAAAATTATTTTAAGTCCTTCTGAAAAACTTCTAAGAACAACACTAACTGTAAAAAGAAAATAACTTAAAAATAATATACCTGTAATTATTTTAAGCCACTTTCCACCAAGAAAGTTTGCAATATCTAAAATATCTAATCTAGGAAATCTTTCAAGTAATTTACATACAAAATAGCCTATTAAAACAGCAATAATACTAATAAATAAAACATTTATAATGCTACTAGAAGAACTAGAGGCTATTATATTTTTAGGTAAATTTAATACAACATGATTTACTATAACTGTTAAAATAAGTGCAATTGCTTCAAAATTTCCTATTTTTTTATCTACCATAATAAAAATTTCCTTTCTAAAATTATTTATATCTCCACTTCATACTAATGTGATTTTGAGCTTTTTCCTTTTTAGTATTTAAATAATCTGCTCTTTTTTCTCTTCTCCAAACTGGCTCTAAAAAGTAGCCATTTGAATTTACTTTTGTAACAGGTGCATATGGAGCCATGTATGGAACTCCAAAAGATTTTAAATTAGTTAAAATACATAAATAAACAAAAATTCCAAGTGCAATTCCAAAAAATCCTGCAATATACCCTAAAAATATAAATATAAAGCGCATTAACCTTAAATGAAAACCAAAAGAAAAATCTGGTATAGCAAAAGATGCTACAGCAGTAATTGCAACCACAATTACTAAAATAGGGCTTACAATACTAGCACTAACAGCAGCTTGTCCGTATTACTAATGCACCAACAATTCCAATTGTAGAGCCAAGTGGAGAGGGAACTCTTAAACCTGCTTCACGAATAAGCTCAAATGAAATTTCCATTATTAAAATTTCAAAAATTACAGGAAAAGGAACATTTTCTTTAGATGCCATTAAAGAAAATAAAAGCTCAGTTGGAAGTAATTCCTGGTGAAATCCTGTTATTGCAACATAAAAAGCTGGTAAAAAAATTGTAATAAAAATTGCAAGTAATCTTAAAAATTTTAGAAAATTAGAAAATTGAAACTTTAGGTTTGTATCTTCTGGAGAAGAAATAAAATCAATAAATGTAGCTGGCATAATTAAACAATATGGGTTACCACTAATTAAAACTGCAACTCTACCACCATATAAATATTTTGTAGCTTTATCAGGTCTTTCTGTTGATAATACTTGAGGAATACTATGTTTATTGTTTTCTTCTATAAGTTGTTCAAGTTCGCCAGAAGAAAGCAAAGAGTCTATTTCTAAATTACTCATTCTGTATTTTACTTCAGCTACTAAATCATTATTTGCAATATTATCTATATAACAAATAGCACATTTTGTTTTGCTTAGTTTACCAATTTCTATGCTTTCAATTATTAAATCTTTATTATTTACCATTCTTCTAAGTTGTGAAGTATTAGTTCTAATGTTTTCAACAAAAGCTTCCTGAGGTCCTTTAATAATAACTTCATTATTAGGTGTATTTATTTCTCTTTGCTTAAAGCCTTTTACATCAATATCAAACGCTACTGCAATTGTATCTACAAATAATAGGCAATTTCCAATATTAACTCCAGAAAAGGCCTCATCAAAAGTAGAAACTTTTTTTACATTATTTTGAGGAAGCAAACTATCTAAAATATAGTCTTCAAGATTAAATTTTTTTATTTTTCTTACAGTAATGTTATTTGTTTTAGCCTCAGATATAACTTGCTCTTGTTCTTTATTAAATACATTAGCTCTATTTCGCATCATTAAAGCTTCTAGTACATTATTATTAATAAGCTCAGAATCTACCATGCCATCAATAAAAAATAGAAGGGCTTGGTACTGCCTATTTCTAGCGGTTAATGTAAATTCACGAAGTATAATATCGCTATTAATTAAAGTATTGTATTTTACTTTAATATACTCAAGAGTAACAGATAAGCTTGGAAAAATGTTTTTAACTTCAAATTTATTTTCATTTTCTTTAGCACTTTCTTGATTTTTAGAATTTAAGTTTTCGCTAGGATTAGAAAGTGTAAAATTATAATCATATTTATTAGAATCATCAAAAAAATGCTTTAATGCAGAGTTTATTTTATCTTTTAAACTAGGATTAGAATGTTCTTGTTCCATTTTATCATTCCTTTATAAGTTTAATTTCTTATTGAATAGAATAACCTATACAACAAAATTAATTTATTTTACTATATTGTTTTCCAGAAAATGAAAAAGTATTCATTTTTTTAAACCGCAATATAAGAAATTTAAAGTAGCATATTGACAAAAAAATTTAAAAACTGTATATTTATTACAGTAAATGTATACAAATTTTGTATAAAAAATACGTTTTAGATAAATTTATGGAGGTACATATGTTAAAAAAATCATTTATTATTTTAATTATGTTACTAATGTTAGTAACATTTTGTAATAGAGTAAATGCTACAGAAATAAAAACAAGTTTGAATATTATTCAAAAGGCAAGTGAAACAAAATATTTAGAGAATAATCAAGGCTATATTTCAAAAGAAATAGTAGATTCAAATGTAGAAAACGGAGAAGTTACTATTGAGCTTAAAATAAATAATAATAAAAAAGAACAAGAAAATACGGAAAACTATGAAAACACAGAAATTTATCTTATGGTTTCTGAAAATATAGTAAACAATGAAGAAACACTTACAAATAATATTAACAATATAGAAAAATTAGTAACAAAAATATTTAATAAAAATTCAAAAACTAAAGTAGGAATTATTGGAATTAAAGGAACCATTAATGATTCTAAATTAGATGAAGAAACTGGAAAACTTATTACAGGCGATAAAGATGAAAGAAAGGTTAATGGAAGTGTAAATGATGCTGAAATTGTAGTAGGGTTAACTAATAGTTTAGACACAATAAAAAATGGCTTACAAAATATGAATTCTTCTAAAACGAAATATCGTGCTAATTTACAAGCTGCAATTAGATTAGCAAATAAAAGCTATTCAAACAATACCAACAAAATTTTAATTTCATTATATGATAACGTGCCTGACATTGCTATTGGGGTACCTGGATCGTTTTCTTATCGGTGGCTTATTTAGTCAGTATTCTACAGTAGAAGAAGCAGTGATAGCCGTTCACGAAAAAGTAGCTACTAATACAAAAAATGAAATATTAACATTAAAAACATCTAAAGTATCATTTATTTTATTAAGACCAGATGATACAAGCTATGATGAAAAGTGGTATAGCACAAGCACAGGGGAATTTCTTCTTGATTTTGACGGAAGTCCATATGTTCAAAAACTATATGGAACCATAAATAATCCTACTTATGGAAAAATGTATAGCTTTACTGATGAAAATATAGATACAGTTATAACAGAAAATATTTACGAAGACGTAAGTAATCTTATACAACCAGATATGAATACAGTAAAAATAGTAGATTATTTCCCTAATGAAATAATAAATAACTTTGATTTTTCATATGTTAGTGAACCAAATATAGGTTCATCAAGTAATTCTATTGATACAGAAAGCAAAACAATTACATGGAATATAGGCACATTAAACGGAGAAGAAACAGCAACATTAAAATATAAATTAAAAATAAAAGATATGAAGAATACGGAGCTTTTAGGAAAAACAATAGCAACAAATGAAAAAGTAGTATTAACATATACAGATACAGATTCAAAAGATTACACAGTTGAATTAACAAGTAGTCCAAAAATTCAATTACAAGAGGTAAAAGAAGAATTAACTGCTACTGTGAGCTATAACCCAACAAATAGAACAACTGGAAATGTAACTGCTACTATAAGAACTAACAAAAGGGTAAATAATGTAGAAGGTTGGACTTTATCAACTGATGGAATGACTTTAACTAGAACCTATTCTAAAAATAAAACAGAAATTGTACATTTAGTTGATGTTGATGGAATGACAAAAGATGTAGAGGTAAAAGTAAACAACATTATATCATCTAATGGAAGTACAGATAATAAAAAAGATAATACTGTTGCAGATGGAGTATTACCACAAACAGGCATAAGTATGACTATAATAATTAGTATTATAGCTATAATATTAATAGTAATAGTTACATATAGAAAATACAACAATTACAAAGATGTAAAATAAATTAAAGATATAAAATAAACTAAAAAAGACCAAAAGTCTTTTTTAGTTTATTTAACTTTAAATAACAAAGAAATACTTCTTTATATTTTTATTAAAGAATAATACAAATTAATCCGCCACTACCTTCATTTACAATTCTCTCTAATGTTTCTTGCAATTTTGCTTGTGCATCTTCTGGCATTCTAGAAAGCTTATTTTGAAGTCCTTCATTTACAAGTTCATGCAAGTTTTTACCAAAGATGTTAGATTCCCAGATTTTTTTAGGGTCAGATTCAAATTCAGAAAGCAAATAGTTTACTAAATCTTCTGATTGTTTTTCACTTCCAACAATAGGAGATACCTCTGTTTCTATATCTGCTCTTATCATGTGTATGATACGCTCTAAACAGACACATACATTTTTAAGAAAAACAGGACAATTAGGTGTTGGAAGGACTCATATTACTAAAGAAGTAAAATATGATATAGATTTTGGTATAGATGAAATATAAAGTGAGGGAAAAATCTTGAGTTTATCAATAGAAGTACAAAAAAAGCAACTAGGTACTGAAAATAGAAAAGTTAGTAAACCTAGTGAAGTATTTGAATTAGAAGAAGTTAAGGAAATAAAAGATGCTATTCAGGAGCATCTTTTATTTATAGGGCTAGATAGAAGAAATAATATTCGAGGTATTAGCTTATTAGGTATAGGCTCGAGTATCGAAATAGATATTGATTGTAAATATGTATTAAGAACAGCATTAATTACTGCAAGTGATAAAGTAATTTTAGTTCATAACCATCCATCAAATGAAATTGAGCCAAGCAATGAAGACAAAAAATTTACCAATACTATTAGTAAATTGCTGAAGGCATTTGACATTGAATTAGTAGATCATGTTATTGTTTCAGAAAATCAATATACAAGTATGGGAACTTTAAAACTTATAGATAAAGATTATGAAAGTTATAGAACAAATCTGTTAGACAATGCTTTATTACTTGAAGAAAATAATAAATTAAAAAATGAAATTGCTATATTAACTGATAAATTACAAAAGATTCAAAATTTTTCAAAACAAGAGGAAGAAGAGTTCGAGTAGTTTATTGGTTTAAATATAAAAATGGCACAGAATCGATTCTCGTGCGAAATAGAAAGGAGAGTGAGGCAATGTAAAGTAAAAATATGTATGGGATATACTGAAAAAAGGATGGAGGTGAATAGCAAAGAAATTTAAAGAAAATGTTTTCAATCATTAAAAAAATATTAAAAATAATAATATTTGTGATACTGGCAATTATATTTATAATTTCTTCTTTCCTAATAGGCAAAGCTATTTTGGAACATAAAAAAAATAATGAAGAAGTAGAACAGCTAATAGAGGAAGTAGTGGTACAAGATGTAAAAGAAACAGAGAAAAAAGAAGAAAAATCTATTGATTGGAAAAAATTAAAATCTATTAATGAAGATATTATAGGTTGGATACAGATTGAAAACACTAATATTAATTATCCAATTTTAAAAGATGAAGATTTGTTTTATTTAAAACATACATATAAAAAAAGTTATAGCAATTATGGTTCAATATTTACAATAAATGCTAAACCTTTAGAAGATAAAGAAACAGTTATATATGGTCATAATATGCGAGACGGAAGTATGTTTTCTACATTAGATCAATATCTTGATTATAAATTTTTGCAAAAACATAAAAAATTCATGATTTATACACCAAAACAAAATTATGTGTGCACGGTTTTTAGTGTATATTCAATAGGAATAGACGAAGAAACTAAAAATATAAAAAACTTAGATTTTGATGCAACTATTGAATATTATAAAAAAACAAGTAAATATGCTATGGATGGCATAGGAAAGGTAAACAAAATAGTGAAATTATCAACTTGTTCTTATTTAAATAATCATGTGACTCCAACAAATCAAAGATATTATGTAATAGCAAAAGTAGAAACAATCAATAATTAGTATAAACATTGATATACATAGTGTTACAGAATAAAAAGTTTAAAAATTTTTCTAAAAATCGACCAAACTACAGAATAGTATGTTATACTACTAAGTAGGAAGGTGATATATATGAAAAAATATTTTTTTATAATTATATTAATCATAATATTGGCTATGGTTGTTATTTTAAGTTTAAATTTTATAAGTGACTATAATAAAAACACAATAAAAGAAGCACTAAATGAAAATATATTAGAAGAAAAAGAAATTGTTGAAAACTTAAATGAAACAAATGAAACTATAGCATCTGCTAATACTTATGAGAATATAGCAGTAAATAGTAATGAAAAAGCTAAAGATAGTGAAAATCAAATAGTAGAAGTATCAAAGGCATCAAAAACTACAAAAAATACAACTGTAGAAAAAGAAAGTAATACAAATAAAAATACATCTGGTACTAACAATACAAACAAACAGGTAACAAACACTACAACAGAAGAAGCAAAAGATACAAATAAATCATCAAATTATGAAAATAATAAAAAAGAAAGTAATATAGTAGATGATACTGCTAAGAAAGAAGAAAAACATACACATGCATTCACTGTGAATAAAGGATGGTTTAACACAGAGGATGAGGCAAAAGCTAAGTTTGACCAAATAGTCCATGAAGGTGATTTAAAATATGAAAATAGTGAAAAAACTAAACAAGATTGGGACGACTATGTAAAAGAAAGCCCAACAGGATATGAGATTTTTAGATGTTCTTGTGGAATGTTTGGTTTAAATATTTCATATCGATGATTAAATTATAAAATATTATTATATGAGTAAGAAGTTGAGAACTATTCTTAACTTCTTTTTTTATGCTCAAAAAAAAACGAAATAAAAAATCGAGGAGGAAAAACAAGTAAAATGAGAGAAGTTAGAAAAAACATAAAAAGAATAGTAGCCCTATTCTTATTATTAATTACAATATCAAGTACAATTTTTAGTAATCTTGGAATGGTATTTGCAGCAACGGCAACAGGTAGTTACATTGCTAGAATTTATGAGACTGGTTTTCAAGATAACACAAGTCAAAATATTTTTAAAATAAAGATTCAAGGTGATGATATCCCAGCATTAAAAGAAGGAGCTTTCGGACAAGTTGCTTTTTGTATAAATCATCATATGGATCATCCAGAGACTAATACTACATTTAATAAATCCACAGATTTTAGTACAGAGCAAGATTTTATTAATAGTGCAAGATTAGCATATTTGGGATATTATAGATATTCAAATGCAGAAGGAAATACAAGTAAATCAACTACTGGTTATGCAGATCTTTCACTATATGCATATACAGCAACATTAATTTGGCAAAAATTAGGACAAGTTCCTAATAGCCATAGCTTAGGTGGAGAATTTGATACATTTAAGTCAAAAATTATGGATGAATTCAATAAATGGAATACAATGCCAAGCTTTGATGGCTCAACTCAAACATTAAATTTAGGTGAAAGCAAGACTTTAACAGATAGTAACAAAGTATTACAATATTATGAAAATTTTAATTACACAAAAGATCAAGTTACCTTTGAACATAAAAAAGGTAGCAATGATATGAAAGTAACTGTAGCAGAAGATGCAAAAAAACAGAGTGTTGCATTATTGACAGGTGATGCAAAAAGTAATAAAATTGGAAAATACATTAATACTAATAAAGTTCAAACAAATTTTGTATTAACACCTTTATCTAGCGACAAAACTCATCAAAGGTTAATTGTAGCATATGGATATAATGATCCAAAATATTTAACAATAAATATAAATATAAACTTAGAAGGGGATTTAGAATTAGCAAAAAAAGATAATAAAGGAAATTTTGTACCTGATGTAACATTTAAAGTTAGTTATAATTCAGATATGTCAGAGCCAATAGGTACATATACAACAAGTGATAATGGAAAAGTAACTGTACCAAATTTAAAACCTACAACTGTATATATTCAAGAAACAGAAGTACCAGAACATTTAATTTTAGATGATAGTATTCATTCAATAACTATTGCTCCAAATACAACAACTACTTATACAGCAACAAATAACATAAAACAAGGATATATTAAGGTAGTAAAAAAAGATGCTGAAAGTGGAAAAATAGTAAAAAAAGCAGGAGTAGTTTTTGACATTTACGATTCAGAGGAACAAAAAGTTCAAAGCATAACTACTAATAGCGAAGGTATTGCTACTTCTGGACCTTTAGATTATCGGAAATTACACCGTAAAAGAATCAAAAGCTCCTAATAAATACACTATTAATGCTGAGATAAGTGATACTATTAACATTATAGAAGATGGTAAAACTTATGAAATTACCATGTCAAATAAAAGAGTAAAAGGTTCTATCACTATTCATAAAGAAGATACTAAAAATGGAGCAGAACCTTTAGGCGATGCTACATTAGCTGGAGCTGTTTATGGATTATATGCTAAAGATACAATATTAGATCCAGCAGATGATAGTGTAATATATAACAAAGATGACAAAGTTGCAGAATTAACAACAAATAGTAATGCAACAGCTACTGCAAATGAACTATATTTAGGCAATTATTACTTAAAGGAATTAAGCCCAAGCACAGGTTATACACTAGATGATTCATCATATGAAGTTGAACTAAATTATGAAAATCAAAATGTTGAAGTTGTAACTAAAAGTACAACGGTAAAAGAAAGAGTTAAATCTCAGGCTTTTCAAATTATTAAAGTATCTAGCGATGATGTTGGAGAGGCTGAATTATTAGAAGGAGTAGAATTTACAATTAAGTTAAAAAGCGATGTAGAAAAATATGGTTCTTGGGAAAATGCTCCGATCGCTAAAAATGCTAATGCTCAAACAGCATCAAAACTAATAACAGATAGTAAAGGATATGCTATATCTGAAAGACTTCCTTACCGGCACATATATTGTAAGGGAAACAAAGGTCGCAGATGAAAAATTAAAAGTACCAGATTTTGAAGTAATAATTACAGAAGATAGTTCTGAACCTCAAGTTTGGAGAGTTTTTAATGATACAACATTCAAAGCTGTATTAAAAATTATAAAAAAGGATGTAGAAACAGATAAAACAATACTTGTTAAAGGTGCAAAATTTAAAATTAAAAATTTAGACACTAATGAATATTGGGGTTACTGGGACTGGAATCCATTACCACACTATGTAGATTCATGGACAACAGATGAGACAGGAACAGTTATGACAAACAATGAATTAAAAGCTGGAAATTATCAATTGGAAGAGCAGAATAGTCCAAATGGATACCTATTAAGCGAAGAACCTATTAAATTTAAAATTACTACTAATGCTGTATATCAAACATTACCAGATGGAGCAACAGTAGTTATTGAAACTATACAAAAAGATACATCAGTTAAAGGGCAAATTAATGTAGAAAAAAGAGGAGAAGTTTTAACAGGTTTCACAGATGGTAAATTCATTTACGAAGAAAAAGGATTAGTTGGTGCTGAGTATGATATTATTGCTAGAGAAGACATCTTAGATCCAGCAGATAATTCTGTTATATATGAGGCAGGAACAGTTGTTGATACAATTACAACAAATTCTGAAGGAAAAGCAACATCTAAATTATTACCACTAGGCGAATATATAGTAATTGAGAAAAAAGCTCCAAATCGGATTTGTTCTAAACAATGAATCTCAAAATGTTTCATTAACATATAAAGACCAATATACTGAAGTAGTATTTGACGATGCATCTTTTGTAAATCAAAGACAAAAAGTAAAACTTAATGTATATAAAAAAGATGCAGAAACTAATGTAGGATTACCAGGTGCAGAATTTGGTTTATATGCTAAAGAAGATATTACTAATTATAGTGGTGAAGTTATAGTTAATGCTGGAGATTTAATTGAAACAGCTATAAGTGATGAAAACGGATTATTACCTTTTAAATCAGACTTACCATTAACAAAATTTGAAATAAAAGAACTAAAAGCTCCAAAAGGTTATGCTTCAAACGATAAGGTTATAGATGTAGATGCAACATATCAAGGACAAGAAATTGATGTAATTAATTTAGACTATGAATTTAAGAATGAAATTACAAAAATTGAAGTGTCAAAACAAGACATTACAAATTCAGAAGAAATTGAAGGAGCACATCTAACTGTATATGAAAAAGATAACCCAGAAGCTATTTTTGACAGTTGGATTTCAGGTTGTGATGGTAAAAATGAAAATGGAACAATAAAACCACATTTAATGAAAGGTTTAGAAGTCGGAAAAACTTATATATTGCGTGAAGAAATCAGTCCTTATGGATTTGCTCTAGCACAAGATATTGAATTTACTATTAAAGATACTGGAAAAATTCAATCAGTAGTAATGAAAGATGAACTTGTATATGGTAAATTAGAGTTCTTAAAAACAGGTGAGATATTTAATGAAGTTATAGAGGAAGAAACTGAATTTGGTAAAACCAAAAGTCCAGTTTGGAATGAGTCTAATATACCAGGAGCAGAGATTACAATTTATGCTGGTGAAGACATAAAAATAGGTAACACAACTTATTATAGAAAAGATGAAAAAGTACAAACATTAAAGAGTGATAGCAAAATAGTATCAAGTAAAGAACTACCTGTTGGACTATATTTCTACATTGAAAGTAGTGTACCATATGGTTTCTTACAAAATACTAATAAAAATTATTTTAGAGTAGAAGATAATAAAATAAATGAATTACAAATTATTTCATCTACTTTAGAAAATGAAAGACCAAAATTTAATATTAGTATGAAGAAAGTCTTAGAAGAACAAGAAATCTTTAAAAATGAAGAAGCTTACAAAGATATTGTTTTTGGAATTTTTGCGAGGGAAGATATTTTAGACTACAATAAAAATGTGGCAATTGAAAAAGATAGCTTAATTAGCATTACAGGTATTACAAAAGACGGTAAGTTAGAATTTGTTCCAGACTTACCTGAATCAAAATATTATCTAAAAGAATTGTCAACAAATGGTCAATATGTTTTAAATGATGAAGAGTATGATTTTAAAGTATTTTATAATGGAAAAGATGTTGCAGAATATACAATACAAATTGGCGAAGATGGAATTATAGACAATAAACTTGCTAGAGGAACAATTCAAGTTAAAAAAGTTGATTCTTTTGACGAGAGTAAAATATTAGAAGGAGTAAAGTTTAATATTGCAACAGATAAAGACATGAAAAATATTATTAGAACAGAAATAACAAATGAAGAAGGAATTGCAACATTTGATAATTTGGAACTAGGAATTTTTTATATTCAAGAAGCCACACAATTAGAAGGTTACATTCTAAATGATACAATTTATGAAGTAGAAGTAAAACAAAATGGAGATCTTTTAGTAGTTAAATGTGAAAACAAACCTACTGAAATGTTTTTCTCAAAAGTTGATGAAACTGGAACAAATGAATTACCTGGTGCTAAATTACAAATTATAGATAAAGAAACAGGCAAAGTTGTTGAAGAATGGATATCTACAGAAGAACAACATATAGTTAGATATCTAGTAGAAGGTAAAGAATACATTATGCGTGAAACTCAAGCTCCAAATGGTTACGAAATAGCAGAAGAAATAACATTTGTAGCTGGTGATGGTCAAAAAGTTACTATGAAAGATACTCTTGCACCAGTTATTCAAACAGGTAATGAAACAAATTATGTACTATTATCTATTTCATTTGTAGTGTCTTTGGTTGGAATAGTAGTAATGCTTATAATGAACAAGAGAAAAAAGAATAAAATTAACAATTAATTATAGGGTGAGAAAATTCTCACTCTATCTTTAATATAATTTAGAATTTTAAAGAAATGGAGGAAATAAATTTGAAAAATTACAAAAGGTATTTTTTAACAAGTGAATCTGTAACAGAGGGGCATCCTGATAAAGTATGTGATTTTATATCAGATTCTATTTTAGATGCTTGTCTAGAACAAGATAAAAATTCAAGAGTTGCAGTAGAAACTCTTATATCAAATAATAAAGTAGTAGTGGCAGGTCAAATAACATCAAATGCCGTAATAGATATTGAAAATATAGTTAGAGAAAAATTAAAAGAAGTAGGCTATACAGATGCTGAGACAAATATGGATTATAAAACTTGCGATATAGATATTAATATTACAAAACAGAGCAATGATATAGCAATTGGAGTGGATGATGGTGGTGCAGGAGATCAGGGAATAATGTTTGGATATGCTACAGATGAATCTGAAGATTATATGCCATATCCAATTAGTGTAGCACACAAACTTGCAAAAAAACTAGCAGAAGTAAGAAAAAAAGGAATTCTACCATATTTAAAATCAGATGGAAAAGTGCAAGTAACAGTAGAGTATGTTAACGATATGCCAATTAGAATAGATACTATTTTAATATCAGCACAACATTCAAAAGATATAGATTTAGCAACTTTGCAAAAAGATTTAATTGAAAATGTTATATTAGAAGTGGTAGAGCCAGATATGATTGATATAGAAACAAAATTTTATATTAATCCAACAGGCAGATTTGTAATTGGAGGAGCTGTTGCTGACACAGGTGTTACTGGCAGAAAAATAATAGTTGATACTTATGGAGGAATTGCAAGGCATGGTGGAGGTGCTTTCTCAGGTAAAGACGGAACGAAGGTGGATAGATCAGCATCTTATATGTTGAGGCATATCGCAAAAAATATTGTAGCAAATGGTTTAGCAAGAAAATGTGAAATACAAATGTCTTATGGCATAGGAATACAAAATCCACTATCAATTTATATAGATTGTTTTGGAACAAATAGAATTCCAGAAGGGCTAATTATTAAGATAATTAAAGAACGATTTGACTTGACACCAAAAGGAATTATTGACTACTTAAAATTGAAAGAACCAATATATTCAAAAACTACTAATTATGGTCACTTTGGTAGAGAAGGATTTAATTGGGAAAAAATAGTGCAAATATGAAATAGAACAGTAGAAAAAAATGAAGAAGAATTGAATAAAGACTTGTGAAAGGTTTTTAAAAGAGTTAGAATGCACGAAACCTTTTCCTTAAGTCTTTTTTTATATGTTAAATTTTTTATTATGATTATTTGTCCAGTAATCTTATGAAAGGAAAGTGATGTTTTTTGGGAGGAAGAAAAGATTACGAAGAAAGAAAACAAAGAAGGATAGATAGGTATAACGAACTATCTAAAAAGGCAAAAGAAAAATCAATAGAATATAGTAATTCAAATGCTAATCGAATTTTGCAAATTGCACCTGGACAGCCGATATTAATTGGACATCATTCAGAAAAGAGACACAGAAGACTAATAGAAAGAGCAAATAATGATATTAAAAGATCAATAGAGATGGATGACAAAAGTAATTATTATGCTCAAAGAGCTAAATCGGCAGAAAATAGTAAAGCTATTTATAATGATGATCCAAATGCAATACAAAAACTAGAAGAAAAATTAGAAAAGCTTGAAAATGAAAGAAAAATCATAAAAGCAAGAGAACATTCTGGATGGGAGTTAACAAATATTGGAGCTAATATAAGAGAAACGAAAAAGAGAATAGAAAGACTTAAAGAATTAGAAAAGCTTGAATTTATAGACATTGAATTTAAAGGTGGAAAAGCTATTCATAATAAAGAAATAAATAGAATTCAATTATTATTTGATGATATACCAAGCGAAAATATTAGAAGAGAATTAAAACATAATGGTTTCCATTGGTCTAGAAATGAAGGTGCATGGCAAAGAGAATTTAACAAAACAACAATTGGTGTTACAAAAAGAGTAATTAAAGATGTAATAGAAAAAGAAACTGAAAAAAACAATATGAATTTAGAAGAGGAGGAAGACGAAATTGAATAGATTAGAATATTTAGAGGAATTAAGTCAAGAAGCGAAATATAATTTGAATTGCTATTCAAAGGACTCTTCAATGACAGAACCAAGAGAAGAATATAAAACGCAATGGAACTGTGAGCAAGAAAAAATAGAAATTCTCCAAGAACTAATAGAAGAAAATCGAAATAGTAGATTTCAATTATATACTTCTATGTATAATTTAAGAAATGAAATAGAAAACAGAAAAGGAATTGTTTTAGCATGTATAGCAGACAGAGAAAAAGGAATAAGTTGTTATTTAACTTTTGATTACTTTCATGAAAAGGATAAACCACAGTATATATTAGTCTTGAGCATACATGATAAAAAGTCATTTGATGAAAAATATGAAAAAATTTGTACTGCAACTATTTCGAAAGATTCATTTTCAAATATAGATAAACTAAAAGAAAAGATGGAAAATGAGATAGATATGTTAGAGTGTTTTATCGAGGCTGATAAAAAGAACTATAGGGTTTTTAGTAAATATTATGAAGATGATAAACAAAATAAAGTAGAAAATGAAGAAACAGATGAAATAGAGTAACTTTTAAGAGGTAAAACTACTCTATTAAAGAAATAAAAAGCCACAGAATCGATTCTCGTGCGAGAGAATTTTTAGGAGGAGATGCAAAATTGAAAATTATTGTTGCAAATAAAGAGGATTATATAAATTTCAATGCTCGATTAAAAGATAATATGAAAACATTTGAATTAAGCAATGATACTAAAGATTATATAATACATAGAGTTAAACTAAGCGATGAAACAAAAGATGTTTCATTGATTGATTCATGCATCAATAATCTTTTAGATGAACAATATGAAAAACGAAATTATATTACAATATCTGAAATAGAAGAAATTGAGTCTTTAATTTCTAAATTAGATAATGAGCAGTGTAAGATTTTAAATGCTTATGCAGAGGTTAAAAACTATAATATACAAAATTTAAATGAAATAAAAGAACTAATAAGTAGTATCGATGACTATCAAATTTTAAATGTACATAATTTAAGAGAAACAGGAATATTAATTGCCCAGAAATGTTCTGAATATAAAATTAGTATAGACTCTATACCATATTTCAATTTTGAAAAATTAGCAGAAAATTATCTTTGGGATCACAATATTAAACAACAATTTTCTTCTTATGGACTTTTAGTAAATACTAAAGATATATTGGAAAATGATTTAGTAATGCAAAAAATTCCAGATGGCAAGATTTTAAAATTAGAAGTTGTAAATAAAAAAGAATATCAAGAGTCAAATATATATGGCAAATGTATCATATATATGCCAACAACAGAAAAAGAACTACAAGAGAAATTTAAAAAAATAGGATTAGATTATAATAATTTAGATGTACAAGATTCACATGTTACAAAATGTAGTATTGTTAATTCTTTTGATAATGAGTTAGCCGATAAGTTCAATACTATGATGGAAAATATGATTACAAAATTTAGTGACGAAAATGGATATACAACACCATTTCAAGAAATACAATTTTTATATGATGAAATAAAAAAATTTGACAATACAATGATGACAAAATTTCTTGCATTAGTTGAAACAAGAGAATATTACACTAACTATATTCATGATTTAGTGACAATAGCAAAAGAAACAAAAAATTATGATTTATTACCTGATGTAAAAAATTTAAATGATATGGGAGAATACCTGGTAAGTGAAACAGGACATTTCGACGATATTAGCTTTTTACAAGACTATATTAATTATTATAAGTTAGCGAAAGATTATACAAGAGAAGGAAACGTTTACGCAGGTGAGTTTACTAATTATGGATATTTAATGAAAAAAGAATTCATTCAAGAAGAAGAAAAACAAGGAGAAAAGGAGGAAGAGTTTGAATGAATGAAACTATGGAACAAAAAATAACAAAAATAGAAGTAACTACAAAAGAACAATTAAATGAATTATATAATGGCTCTGCCTTAACATTTACAGGAATTTGCCCAGATGATGAAAGTATAAATGGCATGGTAAATTGGCTAAAAGAATATTCTGAAGTTGCTAATCCATTACCTATATATATTATTTCAGGAAAAACAATGAATAATAATTATAACTTAAAAGGATCAAACAAATATAAAGATAATTTGACTTTAATTTCAGTAAAGAATGATGATATAAAAAATTTAGGAGCAATTATTATACCGAGATTTGAAGTTGGAGGAAGATGGTTTGATGACATAGTTGATAATAATGCAATGCGAGAAGAGGCTAAAACAAAACCAAGATGTGCTTTGATTGGCAAAAATGGAAATATATATAACCTTATGGGAATAGCATCGGAAACATTAAAACGAAATGGAATGAAGGAAGAAGCAAAAAAAATGTGCGATAGGATAACAGCTAGTAAAAGTTATGATGATGCCTTATGTATCATTGGAGAGTATGTAGAAATTACAGATGAAGCAGGATTAGAAGACGAAGAAGAATTTGATTAATAAGGAAGTGAAATAAAGTGAAAAAAACAAATATAACTATAGATGATATACGAGATAGCCTTTATGAATTAGATACAGAATATCGAGAGTCACTTGCTGGTGTTTTAATGAAATTGAAGTATGTAAGTGATTCTCCTTTAAACTTAAATTTAGGAACTAAAGAGCAACAGAAAGAATTGAAAAGAGTATATACAACACCTTTAAGATCAGAACAGATAATTGAAATAATAAAATATATGATGGATGAAATGAAAGATGATTTTCAATATAGTAAATTCAAACCAATTGCATTAAAGTACATTAATATTGCAGAAGAAATGAAAAAAGAAGAACTAAATGAAAAGGTTGCAGTTAAATCAGGATATTATTTTGAAATATTTTCAAAAAGTGAAATTCCAAATACACTTATAGAATCTAATATACAAGTTTCATTAAATAATAAAATATATAAATTATACAAAGCTTCAAGTATAGAAGATGAGAGAAAAATTGATAAAATGTTTGGCGACAGGATGGGATATGATATTGATGAACACACTGTAAATAATGAAGAAGAAATGGAATAATATAGCTAATAAAGTGGTGCTACAAAAAGCACCCCTTTATTTTTAGGTCATCCCGTAAAAAGCCACGCTTTTTAGCAGTTAGTGGGAGTGGAGTGCACTCCCTCTTCCTGCAAAATTGCTATTAAAAGCAATTTTGAAAAAATAGGGAGAGAGCATGGAGGATTAATTGAAAAAGAATAGCGAAGAAGAACTCGTAAGAATAGTTGTAAAAATACCTAAATTTAAAAAGGAAATGATTACAAAAATAGTTGAAAAAAGTTCATATAATACAGCATCAGATTTAATAAGAGCTGGAATTGATAAGGAAATAAATTTACAAATTTATAAAGATAATTTAGACTTTATTATAAAAGAATTAGATAGGTTAATTGAGGCAAAATTAGATCCTTTTATAAAATCACAACGAAAAATAAATGCAAAAAATTTAAGAACTAATGCAATTAATACTTATCTTGTAGGAGAAGTATTTTCCAAAATACTTGGAGATGATATGCACAAAGATTTCTTAGATATATTATCTAATGCGAGAAAAAAAGCTAACTATTTTGTAAATAAAGATACATCAGAAATGACAGAAAAAGATTTATATGATTTCTATTCCATAGGAGAGATATACAGAAATGAGTAGACTTATTTTTAAATTAGAAACATTAAATCCGAACTTAAGAACAACATTTTTTAAGCATAAAATATATACTAACTATCTTGCTAATAGTGTATATGCTATCAAAAATAAAAATACAAGTCATGGATTATTTGGAAAAGTAGAGTTATTTCCTGATATTAGAAACATGGAAACGGTTGATGAAATATCAAAGCATATAACAAAGTTAGCAAATCAAAAAATACCTATCTACAGAGGAATGATATCTTTAAGTGAGTATGATGCTAGTAGATTAGGATATTTAAATCAAGAAAAATGGCAAGAACTTTTAGAAAATAAATTACCAAGTATTGCAAGTAAATTAAATGTAAAATATGAAGATTTACAATATATTGGAGCAGTACATTTAGAAAAAGGACATCCACATTTTCAGTTTATGATCTGGAGTAAAGGAAAAGAAAAAAGTAATTATTATATTAAATATCAGCTTAAAGATAAATTAAGGCTAGAGTTTACAAATGATGTTTTTAGAGAAGATTTACTTCCAATATATCAGGAAAAAGATCTAGCAAAGAAAAATATTCTTGCAGAAAACCAAATTATAAATAAACTAAAACAAGTAAGCCAAAATAATGATTTTATCAATAGTATTATAAAATATGAAAAAAATTCTCAAACAAATAAAATTATGAGACAAATATTTAAAGATGAGGATCTAAAAGAAATTATAGAATTAATTCTTGATTTAAAACAAGATTTACAAGCAACAGAAGGAAGCATTAAATATGAGTATTTAAAAAAATACCCTAATATAATAAAAAAAATTGACATTATATCAAATAAAATAATAGACACATCTTATGAGTGCAAATTGCAAATAGAAAATTATATGAATGCAAAACAGAAAATAGTAGAATTTAGATATAGTAATGAAAAAAAGCTACAATATCAACAACAGAAAATTAAAACTGAAACCGAGAAAGAGGTTTTAAAGCTAATAGGAAATAAGGTTCTTGACTTTGAGAGGAAACTATTAAATAGCAATGGAGACTATACTAATAGTAGATATATAAATGAAACAAGAACATATATCAATGGAATTTTTGATTTTCTTTGTAGCTTATCTAATAGAGAGGAAAATAAATATAAAATGTTACAATTAAAATATAAAAAACAATTATCAAAACAGGCAAGAAAGGAAAAAGCTATTGAAAAAAGGAATAGTTCATCTTGGAATTGGGAAGATGAAATATAAGGAGGAGATTAATATAACAAGTGTAGAAAATATAAAAAAATATAATACAGCGAGAATAGATATTACCAAATATATGTATAGTGATGATTTTACATTATCAAATTATTTAAATGATAAAAAAGTAGTAGCATTGATTAGCTTAGGTGTTCCATGTGGTGCAATACAACCAACATATAAAGGTAAAGACCTATTACACAGGGAAGAACATTTACTTTCAGATGAGCAATTAGAACAAGTAAAACAAGAGTATGTACCTATTAATACATTAGAAGAATTAGCAGAACATAAAGCAACACATTTTTGCTCATATACAATAAATCCAAATTATATAGAACCTAAAAAAGTGCAAACTTTTATGTATAGATTTGAATTGCTGACAGACCAAAATATGACAATGTTTAATTTAGAGGAAGTAAATAAGCATCAAATAGAATTACTAAATGATATACCACTTACTTATGAAAAACTTGAAAAAATGCGACATAAATATATAACACCAGATAAAGAAAAGGAATATATAGAAAAAAACAGACCTAGAGGCATAATAGTAGAAGGATTTTATGCATGGCTAGACGGAAACAAAACAAATTCTAATGAGACAGATAAAGAAAACAAAAGCGATGAAGAAACAGAAGAATTTGAATAAACAAAATAAAAATATATAAAGTAAGGAGGAGATAGAGCTCCAAATAGAAGGAGAGAAAAATTAACAGAAGAATTTTAATTATTATAGCATTAATGGTAAGCATTATCATTAGTGCTTATTTTTCAGTCAGCCTACATTTTATATTAAGTAAAAACTTTAATAATTTACTATATATAAATACAGAAACTATTGTAAAAACATTATTTAGTAACCCAAAAGTTGCAATAATATTTCTTGTATTAGAAATTATTATAACATCTTTTTTATTGCTGTTTTCAAATAAGAGGAAGAACATATACCATAGTGAAAAAATAAAATTAACAGATAAAATAGAAGTGCCTAAACCAGTAGGAGAAGGACAGCATGGTACTTCCTGGTGGTTAGATAAAAAAGACTATAACAAAGTATTTAACTGTAACATTATTGATAGAAATAAAAATTACAATAAAGTTACATTTGATTCAGGAGGAGTAATAGTAAATTATGAAAAAGATAATAATTTGGAGAAAATATATTATATAAGTAACAATATTCATGTGCTTTTAGTAGGAAGTTCAGGATCTGGAAAAAGTAGAAGTATTATTATTCCAACGATAACAATGTTAGGATTATCAGGGGAGAACATGTTTATTTCAGATGTAAAAGGCGAACTATATTTATATACAGCAGAAAAATTAAAAGAACTGGGATATGATGTTATAGCATTGGATTTTATAAATTTCTTAAAAAGTAATTGGTATAATTATTTAGATATTATTATAAATGCAGTAGAAGATGACAATATACCACTTGCAGAAAGTTTAATAAACGACATTGTTAATATATTGGTAGAAAGTAATGATAGGACAGAGCCTATTTGGAAAAATGGAGAACAGTCTGTAATAAAAACAGCATTAATGGCAGTCATTTTAGAAAATAAAGGCAAAAGAGAGTATCAAACTTTACCGAATGCATATTATTTTGTGGCAGAAATGTTTAAAACTGATAAAGATGGAAAAATGCTAATAGATAAATACATGGAAGAAAAAGAAGCAGACGATCCTATAAAGAAATTCTATGCAGTAGCTCGGAACTGCTCCATCAAAAACAAGAGGGAGCTTTGTGGCTGCAGCACTTTCTACTTTACAAATGTTTATAAATGAGTATGTTGCTAATAATATACAAAAATCAGATTTTGACTTAAGAAATTTCGCAAAGAAAAGAACAGCAATTTATGTTTTATTGCCAGATGACAGAGAAACATACCATAAATTAGGTAGCATACTAGTTCAACAACTATATACAGCACTTGTTGAGACAAGTCGTGAGGAAGGAGGCGAATTAAATATAAGAATGAACTTTATTTTAGATGAGTTTGCTAACTTTACTAAAATAGATACATTTCAAAGTATGTTGACCGTATCAAGAGGAAGAAATATAAGGTTTTTAATTTGTTTGCAAAGTTTTGCCCAGCTTGAAGAAAAGTATGGAAAAGAAGGAGCACAAAACATAATGGATAACTGTGCTTTGATTTATTTAAAAACAAGTAATATAGATACAGCAACAAAAGTTTCAGATAAGCTAGGCACTTATACAACACAAGCCTATGGTGAAAGTAGTAATTCTAATATTAAGTATGATAACAGCAGTAGTAGTATGAGTTTAATATCTAGAAAATTATTAACACCAGACGAGGTATTAAGAATTGAAAGTCCGTATGTATTAGTAATGATACCTAGTGAATTGCCTGCTTTACTAACTGTGCCTGATATTAGTAAAACATATTTCAATAAATTAAATGGTATGGGTACAAGAGAAGAAAACCAAAAATTAAGAATCACAAGAGAAAAGCAAAGAAAAGTTAGAGAAATATCAAAAATAAAAATATGGGATATTTGGAATAAGTATCAAGAACAAGATGATTTATACGATATAGATCAAATAAGGCATAATTTAGGAGTTATGCAAAGAAAGGAAAAAATTGAGAACAGATCAGATAAAGAAGATATCTAAAATTTTAATAAAAATAATAGTAATTGCATTAGTAATATTTTCAATGCATCAAATTGTTTTTGCAAGTAGTTTTGAAAACACTAAACTTGTAACTGGAACAGAAAATCTAGTAAATGCAGTAATTAATTGGTTAGTAGGAATTGGCATAACAATTTGTGGAGGTTATTTTGTTTATTATGTATATTGCTTAAAAACAAATGATGAGGGAGAGAGAAGAAAAAATATTCAAAATATAAAAACAACATTGATAGCAATGGTACTAATAACTTGTGGTTTAGCACTAATTGATGCTATATTAAGTTTTTATAAATAAACTTTAAATTTATATAGAAAAATAGATTAGAATACATGGTATTCTTTTTTGTGTAAAAGAGGTGATTAATTATTAAAAAAATAAACAAATATAAAGAAATGAAACATAAACATCAGCAAGAATTCAGTAATTTTCCAGTAATGTTTGCATTTAGTGATGAACAATTTAAGGAAGGTATGAAACAATTAAATGTAAATCAGGAAAATGAATTAACTTCAATTGGTGCAGGAGGTTTTATAAGAAAAAGTGACATAACTAAATATAACTCAATGATGAAAAAATTTGATGATGAATACAAACAAGCAATTAAGGAAGATAAAACAGGAAAAGGCTTCATAAAAGATATGTTTGTATACGAGTTAGTAAATCATGAATATTCATTAACATTAGATTTAGATGAAACACTATCAGCATTAGAATTAACAATTGATGATATAAACAAAAATGAGAATTTAAGAAATGGTCTAAAACTAGCAAAGCAAGAATTATCTGAACAAGAAAATATCGAAGAAGAACTATTCGGTGAAGAATAAAAGTGAGGTGATGCATAATGGCAGATATGCTTGTAGAGTTAATAGAAAAATTTATAGGAGGCTCGGAAGCAACTTTAAATTCACTATTTAAAAGTATGCTAAATCTAGTATTTTTTATAGAACGAGAACTTGGTGGAATTAAGGTGGCAGATGGCAGTTATATAAACTTTAATAGTATTTATGAAACTATATTTAATTATGCAATATTCTTACTAGTTATTGTTTTCATAGCCAAAGCTATAAAAATATATTTCATGATGAGAGAAGGAGACAATGAGCAAAATCCAGTTCAATTATGTATAGGAATGTTAAAAGCTGTAATTGTTATGATATGTTTTAAAGAAATTTACTATATATTTGTAGGAATAGTCCAAGAGTTTTTAAATAGCATTTTAAATACAATGCAAGTACAGGGTACTAATTTGGCAGAAGTGTTGACAGGAAATATGGGTGGAGGAATATTTACAGCAGTAGCTTGTTTAGTTCTTCTAATAGTATGGTTGATTCTAATTTGCCAATTTATTATGAAACGGAATAGAAATGCTAATAATGAGATTAGGTATTCCATTTGCGTCTATTGGGTTGCTAAATTCAGATGAAGGAGTTTTCCCTGAATATATACGAAACTTTTTAATGACAGCTTTTACATTAGTAGTACAGCTAACATTACTAAATTTATCAATTTTAACATTAATAAACGGACATTTAGTTTATGGTATAGCAATTGCAATAGTATCAGTAAATACACCAATGATTCTAGCTAGATATATGATAAAACCACATGGAAGTATTATAAATTCAGCAGGTAATACTGCAAGATCAATTAGAGCTTTAACACCAAAATTTAGTGGATTTAGATCATTAGGAGGTGGTAAAAAATAGAAACATTAAAGGAAATAGTATCAGTAATGAGAAATTTAGGCATAGCAATTGCAGGAGTAGCTTTTATTATTCTAATGATAAAAGTTGGAACTGATCCAGATAATAAAGCAAAATATTTAAAACTTGCAAAACATGTAATAATTGCCACAATATTAATTACACTTTCATTAACATTAGTAGAAATTCCAAAGTACTATTTTGGAAGTACGGTAGAAATAACAGATGGACAATTGGCAGATATGACAATTGATAAAATAGAAGACAAAGATTGTCAAGGAAGAGAAGTTGTTACTATTAATGGAAAGAGATATGTTGTAACAGATACAAATAAGAAAATTGCAGCACTAACAGACGATGAAGCACTACATGATGCTTTTGGCTTATATTCTACAGCAAAAGTGGTGGAAAATGTATCTTACTTAAGACCTTTTGGAGATTGCCAAGATTTTTGGAAAGGATATTATGCAGATATTGAATATTATAGAGATGCAGATGGTTTTATCTTTCCATCATCTTATACATACCCACAATATGTCAATTATAAAAAAGAAGGAGGAGGCATACAATGACAGATAAAAAAATGATAAAAATTCCAACGGAAATTAAATTAAAAACTGAATTTTTTGATGGATATGGTATGCAGGAATTAATTAAAACTGTAATTGTAGGAGCAATAGCATCTGCTATTGCATATGTTGTTTATTTATTTACACATCAAGCTTTATTTTCAACATTTTTTGTGCTAGGTGTAATAGTTGTTAGTGTAATTACTTTAATAAAAGGACAAAATAACTTCTCAATGTTAGATTCAATAATAAATATAGTAAAATTTAGTTTTATACAAAAAGAGTATAAATATGGAAGGGGTGATTTCAATAAAAAACATATTAACATTAATAAAAGCGAAAAAAAATAATATAACACTAAATGAATTTTTAAATATTAAGGATATTCCCAAAAATAAGAATTATCTTGTTACATTAGATGGACAGATAATTCTTTTTATTAAAGTGAGTCCAATTAATACTGATTTGCTTTCTGAAGATGAATTAGAAGCTAAAATGGATTTGATGAGTGTTGAATTTGCAAATGAGCAATATCCATATAAAATTCTTGTAATACCAAGAGCTGTTGATATATCAGAGCATATCCACGAGCAAGAAGAATTAAAAAATAAATGTGAAAATGACATAAGCAAAAAAATAGTTGAGCAAAGGATCAAATTTACAAGTAATTTAGTTGCAGATAAGGATATTATTGAAAATGAATTCTATTTACTAATATGGATAAAAAATGAAGAAAATGCAGAAGTTGAAATCAATAAAAGAGCAAATAATTGGATTTCAAGATTTAGAAATTGTGAATTGCATAGTGAAATATTAAAAGAAACAGACATTATTTTATTAGTAAAAAGTTTCACTATACCAGAATTTGCAAGAACAGAAGGAACAGATTATATGGATAATATTGTTCAAATTAAAAGAAAGGAGTAGTATTGTTAGAAACAAATGAAATATATAACATGGATTGTATGGAAGGATTAAAGTTGTTAGATGACAATAGCATTGATTTAGTAATTATTGATCCACCATATTTACTTAATTTAAACAGAGTAAAACATACAAAGAAATTTAATAAATATGCTAATGATTTATTAAACCTAAAAGATGGTTTTGATTTAAAAGTTCTTGATTTATTAATACAAAAAATGAAAAAAATTAACATATATATTTATTGCTCTAAAAGGCAAGTACGAGATATTTTAAATTATTTCAGTGATAAAAATTGTAATCACGAAATATTAACTTGGCACAAACAAAATCCAAGCCCTTTAACAAATAATAATTATTTACCAGATACAGAATATATTTTGTTCTTTAGAGAAAAAGGAGTAAAATTATATGGAAATTACCATACAAAGCGAAAGTATTATATTTCAGGAACAAATCAAGTAGATAAAAAGAAATACAAGCATCCTACAATTAAACCACTGCAATTAATTGAATATCATATACTAAATTCGAGCAATGAAGGTGATGTAGTTTTAGATTGTTATGCAGGTTCAGGGACAACACTTGTAGGAGCAATAAATAAAAATAGAAAATATATCGGTTTTGAAATTGACAAAGACTATTATGAAATAGCAAAAAGGAGAATTGAAGAAGCAAAGCTCCTAAAGGAGAAAGCTATTGAAGAAAGTACAAACAAATTATGATTTAATTGATTTAATCACACCAGTTCGGAGGAATGACATTTGACAGAAATAAAATATATTTAGGAGATAGATTCTCTAAAATATATACAATAGTTCATTATCCAAGTAATGTAGAGATGGGGTGGCTTGGAGAATTAGTTAGCAATGTTGGAGCAATATTCTCTATAAACATTGAACCGACAGATAATGCAGAACTAATAGAAAATTTAGATAGTAGGATTAGGGATGCATCAGGATTAGCAAAACTTGCTAAAAATGAATCAACTAGACAATTAAGAGAAATGGAAGTTATAGAGGCAAGTGAAATTATAAGCAGAATGATTAATAACAATGAAGTGGTGTCATATTTAACTATTTATATTTTAGTAACAGCACAAGAAGAAAACGATTTAAATAAAAAATGTAAAGAAGTAGAAAGAGAGATACGAAAGCAAAAATTGAAGTTAAGACCTTTAACAAATTATTTACTTATGGATGGGTACAAAGCAGTAGCACCATTTTTTACAATACAAACAGAATTAAGTGAATATTTTAAAAGAAACATACTAACAAGTTCTTTTACAGGAGGTTTTTTATTTAATACAAATACTTTTATTGATCCTGGAGGATACTATTTTGGAATTAATCAAAAAGGTGGAATTATAATATTTAATTTATGGCTAAAAAATTCTAATAGAGGCAATAGTAATATGGTAGTTGTAGGAAGCTCTGGTTCAGGAAAAAGTATGGCTGTAAAACATTTAATATATAATGAAGTGCCAACATCAAAAATACTAGTAATAGATCCAGAAGATGAGTATTCATATCTTTGTAGAGAACTTGGAGGAAAAGTAATAAACTGTAGTGGAGGAACAGGTGGAGGAATTTTAAATCCATTACAGGTTAGAATTAACAGAGAGGAAGAGAAGGGAAATAATTCACTAGCATTACATTTTCAATTTTTACATACTTTTTTTGAAATTTTATATCCAAGTTTGACGGAGATGGAATTTGCAACATTAGAAATGTTACTAGAAGAATTATATAGTAATTTTAATATAACTAAAAATACAGATATAACTAAACTTAAAAATACAGATTTTCCAATTTTGGAAGATTTGTATTTTTTAATAGAAAATAAAAACAAACAAGAACCAAGAGAAGCATATGAAAAGATTTTATCATTAATAAGGCCAATTTCAATTGGTCAATCATCTGCTATATGGAATGGTCATACTAATATAGACATTGATAATCAATTAACGGTCTTTAACACAAGTTCAATGCATAAATTTCAAATTCAATACAAAAGAGCACAATATTATAATATTATGTCTTATTCGTGGGATATTTTAAGTAAAGATATTAACGAGCAAACAATGCTAATTGCTGATGAGTGCCATGTTCTTGTAGATCCTAATATTGTTCAAACACTAGAGTATGTTAGGAATATCAGTAAAAGAGCAAGAAAATATAATAGTAGTATAGTAGTTGTTACGCAGTCAATAGAAGATTTCCTAAATGAAAAAATAAAGCTTTATGGTCAGAGTTTACTTGCAAATGCAACTTATAAAATGTTTTTTAAATGTGATGGTCAAGATTTAAAAGATGTACAGGAGACATTTAATCTTACAGAAAAGGAAACAAAATTAATCTACAATGCGAAAACAGGAGAATGTTTACTTTCAGCAGGAATAAGAAAAATATACGCAATACTATACCTAGATACACAAGAATTAGAGAAGATAGATAGAAAGTTTGTTAAGGTACAAAAGTATGCGTAAAACAATATATTTAATTATTGGAATTGTAATTTTTGTATTGATACTTGGAGCTACTTATGAAACTACTTTTATTGTTTCTAGCGATGATAAAAAAAATAATAATACTATGCTGGAAGAAAAAATAGATGAAATTGTATATAAGGGTAAATTTCCAATACCTGTTGAAAATTTTATAAAAGTAACCAGTGGCTTTGGTTACAGAGATCCAGTATACAACAGCAAAGGTGAACAAATTTCAGGAGGAAGATCACATTTGGGACTAGATATGGTCGGAACTTTGAATAGTAGAGTAATGTGTGTAAAAGATGGAGAAGTAACTCATGCAGGTTGGCAAAATAGCTATGGCAATTGTGTGGAAATAAAACATACAGATGAAAATGGAAAGGTGTTTTATACTTTTTATGCCCACATGCAAAATAATTCTCTAAAGGTTGTAAAAGGTCAGAAGGTGGTTTTAGGACAGATTATAGGAATACAGGGAACGACAGGAAATTCTACAGGTGACCATTTGCATTTCGAAATAAGACTAGAAAACAAAGAACAGATAAATCCTGCCCCATATCTATTTGATGAAGTATAGAAAGGATAGAAAAATATGGATCATAAAAATAATACTAAAAATGAATTAATAATATATTTGATAATTGTAATTTTATTGATTGCTTTATCTATCTGCAATAATACAATTTGGAAGTTTGGAAAACAACTAGATAATCATACTACAGAAAATAATATTACAAATTTTAATTCCGACAATATAATTTATAATGTGCCATTTGAGGAAGAATGGCTAGAATAAAGGAGTGTGATGTTGATGTTAAATTATATTGCTACAGAAGCTACATCAGGTTTAATTCAAAAAGTATGTGAAAAACAAAATATCTTGATATTATATGAAACTAGTGAAATAACTAACATAAGTACATATTTAAAAGAAACGAAGGTAAATTTTAACTTAATCAAATATTTTATTATTGAAATAGATTGCTTGGATAATTTAGAAAAAGAAATTATTGATAGTATTTATAGTTTTAGCAGATTGCATCCTAAAATTAGGATTATAGTTCTAGCACAGGGGATTCCTAATCAGAGCAATTTATTAAATTCATTGTATAGTTATGGAATATATAACATTATAAATTCTACAGATAAATTAGAGATAGAAAAACAATTGATAAAATGCTTATCAAAGGAAGGAATTTCAAAGGAAGAGGCAAAAATATTTGAAAAAATTGAAGTTGTGCAAGAAAAAAATAATAAATTTACAAAAGTTAAAATCAAAATACAAAACATGATAAATCAATTAAATAAAAAAATACAAATAAAAAATATAAATCTAAATGAAAAAATAGAAAGCAGAATACATTATTCAAATAATAGTGTATTCTTTTTGATTTATGAAGTCTTAAGAGCAATATACAATGTTTTAGTATTTATATGGACTAGCTTTGGAATATTGTTTTTACTAAACTCACAATTTAGACATATTATATTTCAAATTTTAGAATTGAAATAGAAAGGAATTTAAAATGGGATATTATAGTACAGTTATGATATCAGTAACTAAAAAAGGATATGAAAAAATAAAAAAAGATCAAGAAAAATTTGCAGATTATGAATTATTAAAATTATTTAATGTAAGTAATTTTGGGAAAGATAATTCACTCATTTTAATGGAAACAGAGGATACAATTAAGTATTATCCAGAATATGAAGATATTCAACAATTAGAAAAAACACTATCTAAATTAAAGGATGGATATGTATTTGCTAGAATAGGTGAGGAAAATTTAGATATTGAATTTAGAAATAATGCAAAAATAAAAGAATTACTAGAACCATTTGATTTTATAAAAGAACTGTCAGACAATTTAAATAAAGAATTTAAAAATGAAGAGGAGGAAGAGTTTGAGTAAAGTCAAAAATTTAGGATTTCCAATTGAGGAAAAACTACATAAAAAAATGAAAATGTACCTATTAGAATTAGAAGAGAATATAACAATTAAAGATTATGTTACAAACTTAATAGAGAAAGATTTAAGAGACAAATCCATATATAAAAACAAGGAGAAAAAAGATGAGGGAGAACAATTAAAATGAAAATTAGAGAAGAAAAATTTGTTATAAACATGACAAAAGAAGAAATGCTAAAGTTCTATGTAAACAAAATAGTAGAAGATGGTATAAGAGAGTGTTCTGAATTTAATACTTCCATATATTTAAATGCATATGGAGATGGAATTGACTTAACAAAATATAAGGATGAAATATTGCAATTGTTATATAGAGATGAAAGAATTGCTGATGTAACAATAAATAATGAAATGTGTATTGATATGGTATTTTATACAAGTTATTGTCCATATTTTTATGATGAAGTTGATACTCTAGATTCTAAAGAACAAAGTGAGATATTATCAGATTTTTATTATTATAGTAGTAGCAGAGTTTTTGAAAATGGATATTTATCTATTAGAAGTTTAATAGATGGATTTGTAAACAATAAAGATGAAGACAGTAGAGATGATATTTATAATGTTTTAAAGAAAAAGATTATTGAAACTGGATTTATAGACAAGTATATTGAAGATAGTAACGAAACTTTTGTTACATTAGAAAATAAGAAGGAATTTGAAAAAATGCTACATGATAGAATAAAAACATTAGAACAAAATTTAGAAGCAGAAGAATTTGAATAAAAAGCATCTATTAAATTATAGGTGTTTTTTTTATTTAAAAAACGAGAGAAGCCATAAACTCGTTTTAAAATAATAAAGAGATAGGTGTTATGAGCCGATGCTATAAAGTTCATTCGTATGATTACAAAAGGTCTATTTGTATGAAATGCGTAAGTGAGATTTTGTAACATATACTCACAATAAATAAAGAGTTTCAGGTGGCAAAACTTGTACGAGGATATGTAGGTGTAAAAAGTTTGGGCAAGTATGAACAAAGTTAATAAATTTATTTATTAACAGCATCTATAGTAGATTATAATAAATCTACATACTAGACTATCATAATTGAAAGCGAGGGAATGAGGGGTTTCTATTATGATGTATTATTTTTCGTACAATGGGGATAATACATCATTTTTTCTGCTCAGAAATTTCAGGGTTTCAGTTATTATAGTCAATTAGTAAAAACGAAAGATTAAATAAAAATCATTCAAGAATACTTTATACACTATGAAATAACTAAATCAATTTGGAAAAGATGAAATAGAAAAACTAATGCCAACATTTGATGGATATGATAACAATTAATGTTTAAAAATGTAACTTTTTGTATTTTTTTAATGATAATGAATATTTATGATATATTATTTTAATAAATATTTAAGAAAAGACTATCTCGTGTATAAAAAATATAGTCTTTAAAGTATTCAACGTAGTAAAAAATTACGTAGAGTACGTTTTTAT
>CANQTQ010000002.1 GCA_947626765.1 uncultured Clostridia bacterium | reverse complement strand
CCTAAAATTTTTTTGTATCTTTATGATACTATCATTTTAGGGGGGCTTTCAATACGCCTTTTTACTGAGCGCTTACTAATGATAATCCTTCTCGTGCTGTTAGAAATTATTCTTATCGTTTCGGCTCCATTGAATGTATTTTTAAATCTCAAAAATCTAACGGCTTTAGGCTTGAATCTACTAATACTCAAAAAATTGAACATTTTATTTCTTTATTCACTATTATGTGTGTTGCTTTGGTTTGGCTTACTATTATTGGGGCTGATTACGTTAAAAACAAGCATCACTACCATCTTAAAATTCGTGATATTAGAAATCTTCGAAACAACTCTTCTTCTAGAACTTATTCTTTTTTCAATCTTGGTTTAACTATTTTCAATTTATGCTATTACAATGAAGTTGACTTTACTCTGAAATTCAATTTTATCCTCTATGACGTTTGACCTTTTAAAATTCTTCCATTTTTTAGGAGATGCTCTTAACATCTCCTAATTATCATGTTTATTTACATAATTGTAATTCTTTCTATCCATTTTATGACGATTTCTTGCTCGTTCGGACGCCTTTTTTCGCTCTGTTTCCTGCTTATTCTCTGCATTCTACGAATTATGTCCGGATATCAGTATATTAAGATTGTTAACATAAGGAAGTATTGAAATTACACAAAATTATTTACGTACCCGCCTTATTTATTCCAAAGTACTGGGCGGAATGTTGTAATTCCCTCAGGACCGCCCGTATACGCCGCCGTAGCCTCCGTAGCCCCCGTGGGAGTAGTCAAATAACCCTAGGACGCCTCCAGATCTTACGCTCATTGGTAAATCCGCATTAGGACCATAACGAGAGTCAACACCAAACCATCCTCCAGTCTCTGATATTGCCATTCCCTTTGTATTATCTGTTGTAGCACTGTCTGGTAATGTTTCTACATATTTGGTATTTTTATTTTTTATTAAGTTTGTTCTATATTGATTATTACTTGATTCTTTTTCTAATCCTGCTACTATACTGCTTGATGTGAAAGTATTTGTTTTTCCAAAATTCATTACTCCTGTTAAATTTCCCGTTGTTGTTGTATAACTTTCTCCATCAATTGTTACTGATGGACCTGTTTTTGTGTTTACTGCTCCACTTACACTTAATGCTAAATATGCTACTGCTCCCCAGTCTTTATTTAGGGCTAAGTGTGGATCTAACTTATCTGTTCCTAATGAACTTCCTTCCATACTTAAATTTATACATTCCATATATGCATCTGATACTGATATCTTTGTCCATGTTGTTGTTCCTGATTTTATTTCCATGTTTGCTTTTGATATTGTTGGTATTATTAGCATTAACAATACTATTATTCCAACTATTAATTGCTTTTTACTTTTCATATTTTTCTTTTTTCGTATAAGTTTTTTACTTATACAAATCTCCTTTCTTTCTAGTTTTTATTTTTACTTAAATTTCTATTTTTTCTTTTGTAATTTATATTTTTAGTTATATGTCTATTTATTTTTTCTTGTTTTTGTTTTTTCATTTTATATAGTTATTTTTATTTATACTAATTAGTAACTTGACTTGGTTCATATTTACTCATCCAGATTCCTTTTAATTCTTTTACTACATTCGTGTTTCCTTCTGAGTCTTGCTCTGTTACTGTAAATCCTGGATGTATTATATAACCTCCTGGTAGGTCTTCTCCATATTTCTCTTTGTCTAGTGGCTTATTATCTATGCCTACATATATTACGTCTATTGTTTTTTGATTGCCATCTAATTTATATGCATACCTTGGTATCCATACCCACCATGCTTCTTTTCCATTTACTTCTGTCTTTACATTTGCCCAGATTTTATTTGAATAGTCGTACCATTTATTTTCGTTATTTATTGTGTCTAAGTCTGCTTCTCTATATGGTACTGCATCAAATCCTGTTCCATTATATAGTTCTATATAAGTATTTTCTTCATTAAACCCACTCATATCTGGTACTATTCCTTTATTGCTTGGTATCAATGGTGCGTAACTTGGCTCGTATTTACTCATCCATATTCCTTTTAATTCTTTTATTATTTTTTCTGTTCCGTCTTCTTGTTTTTCTTTTATTGTAAATGCTGGATGCACTATATAGTCTTCTGGCAATTTTGTCCCATATTTCTTTGTATCTAGTGGCTTATTATTTGTTCCTACATATATTACTTCCATTGTTCTTCCTGCATCTTGTCCAGAATTATTTATTTTATATGCATACCTTGGTATCCATACCCACCATGTTTCTTGCTTTTCTCCATTTGCTCCTTCTACTTCTGTTCTTATATTCGCCCAGATTTTATTTGCATAATCGTACCATTTATTTCCATTATTTATTGTACCTAAATCTGCTTCTTTTAATGGTATTTCGTTAAAGCTCTCTGTAATACTTCCATCTACATTTGTTTTATTATATAGCTCTATATAAGTGTTATCTTCATTGAATCCACTCATATCTGGTACTATTCCATTATTACTTGGTATTAATGGTGCATAACTTGGCTCATATTTACTCATCCAGATTCCCTTTAATTCTCCTACTACTTTTTCAATTTCATTTCCATCTTCATCTTTATATTTTTCTTTTACTGTAAATGCTGGGTGTACTGTATAGCCTTCTGGTAACTTTTTGCTTTCTTCATTTAGTTTTGGATCTAATAGCTTATTATCTATTCCTACATATTTTATGTCTATTGTTTTTGCTGCACTATCTATTTTATATGCGTATCTTGGTATCCATACCCACCATGTTTCTTGTTTTTCTCCATTTGCCCCTGTTATTTCTGTTTTTGCATTTGCCCACATCTTTTTCTCTGCCCCATAATCGTGAAGTGTATATTTTTTTCCTCCTTCTGTTATTTCGTTCTTTTCTCCTTCTGCTATATATTTTGATGCTACCACTGTTTTTGTTTCTACTTCTGCTGAATCTGTTCCTGTTGATGAGTAATATACTAGGTATGTTTTATCTGAACTAAATCCTTTTAAGTTTGGTGCATAATAGTATAAATCTCCTACCTGTATAGCCTCTGATTCTTGTTCTATTGGTCCTGTTGCTCCTCCTGTTCCTAAACCTCCTTTTTCATTTATTGCACATTCGTAACTATGATATACTTTTCCTGCTATTTTTGTTTGTGGTATTTTAAATACGGTATCTGTTGTTTCATCATATACGTACGTGTTTTCTTTGCCATTGCCGTGTTTCTTTGTCTAATACATATATTCCTCCTAAATTTCCTTCATCATCTAATAAGCTATCAAATGCTTCTACATCATAGTCATTTGGGCTTTTGTCTTCTGGCATTCCTTCTCTTACATATAGTATTTCTTTTTTTAATGTATCTAGTATTTCATAATCTCCAGAGTTTGTATTAAATTGATTACTAAATAGCTCTGTACTTACCCCATCTACTAATACTGATGTTAAGTCTTGCACTTTTTTCATGTCTACATTTTGCTTTATTTCTTGCATTTCTGTTGCAAATGCTGCTAATTGTGCTTTTGCTATTATTCCATCTTCTCCTAATACTGTTGTTATTGTTATTCCTGCTAATATTAGTAAAACTATTATTGTTACTACTAATGCAATTAATGTTATGCCTTTTTCTTTTTGTTGTTTTTTCAACTTATTTCCACCTCCACGCTATCTTTGTTTTTATTTAATATTAAAATATTAATATCTAAGAAAAAGCACAAAAAACAACAAGTAAAACCTAATTTATAGGCTTTATTTGTTGTTTTATTTATTTCATATTTACTTATTATATTATTTGTTACTGAATTATTTTTGTTTATTAAGCTACTGTTTACTAAGCTACTAGCTGTAGCTATATTACTATTTTCTAAACTATAGCTCTCTCTCTCTCTCTCTCTCTCTCTCTCTACTCTTGCAAGCGTTTGCTGTTTTCATACTTTTCCTCCGTATTTCTTTTTTCCTTAGTTTGTACCAAATTTTTTAATATATTCCAATTTTTAGAAATTTTTAAATATATTTTTATTTATAGCATGCTTTCATAGTATGTTTTTTTGCTACTATGCTTAGTATAAATTAATGCCTTTATTTTGTCAATACAAACTTTAAAATTACACCCATTTTTTATCTTCACAAATTGCATTTACTTTACAGAATTGCATTTAACTTTTCACTTGACGTTTTTTATCTTCATTTAGTAATATAAATTTATTTACTTTCCACAACAAATTATATTTAATTTGCAAAGTTTCATTTAACTTTTTGCTTGACATATTTTTTTTATTTTTCAATTGCCAACTTTTTATTTTTGTAGTATGATTATTTTGAGAAAAAATTTTACCTAAGCAAAATTAATAATGTAGACCTGTCCCTAAGTGCTTGAAAACGAGCAGTTGGACCTGTCCCCAAAAGGAGAATGTACATGTTTGAAGAAAAACTAGATTTTTATAGTCCAATAAATTTAAAGTCATATAATTTAAATCAAAGTATGAGATACGAATTAAGCATTCTAGAAAGAATGGATCATTTTACTAGAAAGCATAGTGAAAATGTTGCAAATTTATGTTGTAGAATTTGTGAATATTTAAGATGCAAGCGTTCTTTTATAGTATATTGCACAATTAGTGGTTATTTGCATGATATTGGAAAAAGTTTTATTCCTCGTGAAATTTTAAACAAACCAACTCAGCTAACAGATGAAGAGTTTGAAATTATGAAAACACATACTACTATAGGATATAATATGTGTATGAAAGATATAAATTTAAGACCTTATGCTTTGGGTGCTTTAAACCATCATGAGGCTTTAGATGGAAGTGGATATCCAAATGGAATTACTAAAAAAGATATTCCATATGTTGCACAAATTATTCGTGTAGCAGATGAATATGATGCTATTGTTACAAAGAGGCAATATACAACACATGTTAATATTTCTGAAACTTTAAAAGAGTTAATAAAAGATGCTCAGCCAGATCCTAAATTTTTAGCTTTAGATCAATTAGCTAATAAAGAAAAAGATGGTAAAGTTAATGGCACTATTTTAAAAAAATTGTTTAAAGTTGTTATTGATGATACTTTATATGAAATTAGTGGAGTTATGGATTATACTAAATATTTACAAGGTGAAATTAAGCGTTTAGAAACAATTAAAAATTACGAAGAAAAAGCTGAAAAGTCTAACAAGCAAAAAACTAAAGATTATTATAATGAAGGTATAAATCTCCTTCTTAAAAGTAAAGATGGTGAAACTAAAGAAAATTATAAACAAGTTTTAGAAGAATACAAAGAAGCATTAGAGGCTCGCAAGGAAAGAATAGACAAGCTTTATAAAGAAATTAAAATTATAAAAAAGTTAAGAGTGTAACCATATAGGGAGAAAAAAATGGGAAATAATAAATCTAAAAAGAAAAAAGTTAATACTATTTCTAAAAAATTATTAATAGTAATGTTATGTTTCTTTTTGTTACTATTTTTACTAATTATTAGAATTGGCTTTTTACAAATTGTACAAGGTCCAGAGTTGAAGGAAGAAATGTATAGTCAATTAATAAAAAGTGCTTTAATTAGCCCTAAGCGTGGAACAATTTATGATTCTACTGGAAAGGCTTTAGCTATTAGTGCACAGGTAGATACAGTAAGCGTTCAACCCTCTAGTATTGTAGTTAAAAGTGGAAATAAAATAGATGAAGAAAAAACAAAGGCTTTAAAAGAAAAAGTTGCTAAAGCCTTTTCTGAAATTTTTGAACTTGATTATGCAGAAACTTTAGAAAAATTATCTTCAGATTCAAGTATTGTTACTATTGCTAAAAAACAGGAAAAAGATAAAATAGATAAATTAAAAGAATGGATGAATGAAGAAGAATATTATTCTGGAATTAATATAGATGAAGACACTAAAAGATATTATCCTTATCAAAACTTAGCTTCTACTTTAATTGGGTTTTATGGTGAAGACCAAGGTAGAGAGGGCTTAGAGGCTGCATGGGATAGTGTTTTAACTGGAACTGCTGGAAAGGTTATTTCTGCTCAAGATGCGTTGCAAGAACTTATTCCATATAATAATCAAACATATATTGCTGCAAAAAATGGTAGTGATATTACCTTAACAATTGATGCAAATATTCAAACTATTGTAGAAAAATATTTAAAACAAGCTTGTATTGAAAATAAATGTGGTAGAGGTCGGAAATATTATTGCCATGGATCCAAAAACTGGTGATATTTTAGCAATGGCAACTTACCCAGATTATGACTTAAATAATCCATTTAGTATGCCTAGCTACATTGACGAAAAAGACTGGAAAAAAATGAGTAGTGAAGAAAAATCTACTACATTATATAGTACTTATAGAAATCGTGCTGTTTCTGATCCTTATGAACCCGGTTCTGTTTTTAAAATCATTACAGCTTCTATAGCATTAGAAGAAAGCTTAGCTAACCCTGATACTGCAAATGTATATAAATGTAATCGGAAGCTATGTGGTTTCTGGACATAGAATAGATTGTACTGGTAATCATGGTAAACAAAGCTTAAGACAAGCAATTTGTAATTCTTGTAACCCTGCTTTTATACAAGTAGGACAAAAAATTGGAAGTTCAACATTCTATCGTTATTTTGATGCTTTTGGATTTTTTGACCAAACTGGTATTGCTGCTTCTGGTGAATCATCTCGTTCAATTTTTTGGGATTTAGATGATGTTGGTTCAATGGAAATTGCTACTATGTCGTTTGGGCAAAGGTTTAAAATTACACCACTTCAAATGATTACAGCTGTTTGTTCAGTAGCAAATAATGGTATTTTAATGAAGCCTAGAATTGTAAAAGAAATTAAAAATACAGATACAGGTGCTATAACTACAATAGACCCAGTAGAAGTAAGGCAAGTTATTTCAAAAGAAACCGCAGCTACTGTTATGGATATGTTAGAATCAGTAGTAACAGATGGAACTGGAAAATATGCAAAAGTAAAAGGTTATTCAATAGCAGGAAAAACTGGTACATCTGAACCTGACTATAATAATCCAGACGAGGGTTATACAGCATCATTTGTAGCTATTTCTCCTACTGAAAATCCAGAAATAGTACTTTTAATTACACTTTATGATCCAAATGGTTCTAAAGGTGTACATGGAAGCAATGTAGCTGCTCCTGTAGCCAGTCAAATTTTAGCAGAAGTACTTCCTTATATGCAAATTCCATCAGATTCTAATAATAGCTCTTCTACAAATACTACAACTTTAGTTGATGTAACAAATAAAACTGTTGCAGAAGCTAAAAAGATTTTACAAAATGCTGGATTCATTTGTAGCACATCTGGTGATTCAAGCGATATTGTAACAGAACAATTTCCTGTAAAAGGATCTTCATTAATAAAAAATTCTATTGTTAAATTATATACAGAAAAAGAAAATACTCGTGTTTCAAAGCAAGTACCAAATTTAATAGGAAAGAACTTATCTCAAGTAAAAACAATTCTTAAAGATTTAAATTTAAATTATATTGTTTCAGGATCTGGAATTGTTATTAGCCAAGATCCAATTGAGAATACTTCTGTTGAAGAGGGAACTGTAATTAAGATTACATTAGGAAGCTAAATAAGAACCTCACCCACCATTACAATCAAAGATTGTGGGTGAGTACCCGAGAACCTTGTTGTTTCACAATAAAAAATCCAATGATTGGTGCATCGCCAATCATTGGATTTTTATTTGATTTTAAATATCCTATTCTTCTTCAAATATTTGATCAAATTCTTCGCCATCTATTTTTTCTTTTTCTAATAAAACATTAGCAACTTTTGTTAGTTTATCCATATTAGCTTCCAAAATTTCAGCTGCTTTTTTATATGCAAAATCAATTATACTTTTTACTTCTTCGTCAACTATAGCTGCTGTTTCTTCTGAATACTCTTTTGCTTGAGCAAAATCTCTTCCTAAGAAAACTTCTTCTTGGTTAGAGCCTAATGTAATAGTTCCTATTCTTTCGCTCATACCATATTTAGTAACCATACTTCTTGCAATTTGACTTGCTCTTTCTATATCATTGCTTGCTCCTGTTGAAATATCATTTAGCACTAATTTTTCCGCTACTCTACCACCTAGAAGTGAAATTATATTTTCTACCATTTCTGTTCTAGACATAAATGATTTATCTTCTGTAGGGCGGTACATTGTATAGCCTCCTGCCATTCCTCTTGGAACAATAGAAATTTGATGTACTGGGTCTTGTGTTGGTAAAAATCTACTTACTACTGCATGACCTGCTTCATGGAAAGCAACTAACTTTTGTTCTTTTTCACTTCTAACTCTAGTTCTTTTTTCTGGTCCCATGGTTACTTTAACCATAGCATCTTCTACCTCTGCCATACCAATTTGTGTTAAATTTCTTCTTGCTGCTAAAAGTGCAGCTTCATTTAAGATATTTTCTAGGTCTGCTCCAGAAAATCCTGATGTGTTTTTAGCAATTGTTTTTAAGTCTACATCATCACCTAATTTTTTCTTTCTACTGTGAACCTCTAAGATTTGTTCTCTTGCTTTTACATCTGGATTTGATACTACTATTTGTCTATCAAATCTTCCTGGCCTTAATAATGCTTTATCTAAAATATCTGGTCTGTTAGTTGCAGCTAATACTATAACTCCTTCATTTGCAGAGAAACCATCCATTTCTACTAATAATTGGTTTAATGTTTGTTCTCTTTCATCATGTCCACCACCAAGACCTGCTCCTCTTTGACGACCAACTGCATCAATTTCATCTATAAATATAATACATGGTGATTTTTTCTTAGCTTCTTCAAATAAATCTCTAACTCTAGATGCACCAACACCAACAAACATTTCTACGAAGTCTGAACCACTAATAAAGAAAAATGGTACTCCAGCTTCTCCTGCTACTGCTTTTGCTAAAAGTGTTTTACCTGTTCCAGGATGACCTACAAGTAGCACGCCTTTTGGAATTCTTGCTCCCATTTCAGTAAATTTTCTTGGATTTTTTAAAAATTCTACAATTTCTTGTAATTCTTCTTTTTCTTCATCTACACCTGCTACATCATCAAATGTAACTCTAGATTTATCTGTTGGGTTAATCATTCTTGCACGGCTTTTTCCAAATGACATTGTTTTGCCACCGCCGGCTCCGCCAGCACCTTGAGTTCCACCCATTAATATAAACCAGAAAACTAAGAATATTATTAATAATCCAAATGGTGTAAGTAAACTGAAAATTACCATCCAAATAGATTCTGATTTTTCTGTAACTTTAACCGTTCCTGCCTTCATACTATTACTTAAAGAATCCATTAAATTTTCTACACTTGGAATATTTACTTCTTTTGAAAAATTTTCATTTTTTAGCTTAACTTCTGCTTTACTTCCATCAGAAGACAATGTAATTTCTTGTACTTGCCCTGCTTCTGCCTTTGCTAACAATTCAGAATAAGCTAATTTATTATCTGTGTTTTCTATTATGGAACTTATAACTACTATTAAAATAATTGCAATTACTAGCCACATTGCTAGTGTTTTTATACTATTTTTCAAAATGTTTCCTCCTTAAATTTACTTGCTTTTTTAATTTTCGTTTAGAATATAACATATTGTAAATACAATTTCAAGTGTTTTTACAAAACTTTTACTTAGCAAACTTAGTCATATCAAGGCTTTTGCTACGGAAGGTCAGCTTTTAATCATGAAAAAAATTTTTCCTTTTTTAACAAAAATTTTAATATTTTTGTTAGGAGTTAAATATTTATTTCCTATATTGTTTTGACAAAGCTTTATAATATCTTCTATATTAATTTTTTGAATTCCTTGCGTAGTGCCTAATACCTTGTTAATAGTATATAAAATAAGTCTTGTTTTTATAACCTTTGGAAGATTATTAAAATCTTTTAAGTTTAGTATTATCTCTTTTTCATTTTCCCCTATTTTTAGAGTTTCATACTTTTGTTTTACAATTTCGGTAAAATATTCTTCATCTTGTTTTGCTAAATTTGATAATCTATTTAAACTTTCTATAATATTTGGGTTAAATTCTTCCTTTAAATATGGTATTAATTTATTTCTAATTTTATTTCTTGTATAAATATCTTCTAAATTAGTTTTATCAATTTTAGGGTTTAAATTAGTTTGTTTGCAATATGCTTCTATTTCTTCCCTAGCACATTCTCTTAATGGTCTTATATAAGGTAATCGACTTATTTCAATTCCTTTTAATCCTGAAATAGCAGTTCCGCGCATTATATTCATTAGAATTGTTTCTGCATTATCATTTAAATTGTGGGCTGTTGCAATTTTATTTGCTTTAGTTATTTTAGCTACTTCTTCAAAAAAATTATAACGAATATTTCTTCCCATTTCTTCTGTCCCTAGCTTTTGCTGCTTTGCTATTTCTTTTACATTTACTCTTTTTATAAAAATTGGAATATTTCTTTTGTTGCAATATTCTTCTACATACTTTGTTTCTTCTTCTGCTTCTTTTCTTATTCCATGATTAATATGGCTTACAACTAAGCTTATTTCTAAATCATCTTTTAAGCAATACAAAATATCTAGCAAACACATTGAATCAGGTCCACCAGATACTCCAATTACTATTTTATCATTTTTTTGTATTAAATTATTTTCTTTAATCGTGTTTAGTACTTTTTCTTGTAACATTATTTACTCCCTATTTTTTATTTATAGAAATGAAAGTAATATGTAGAGTAGCCACTTGCTTCATGTTCATATGTTTTTTCGTGCTTTAGCCTAAGAAAAAACATATAACATGCGCAAGCGACGTGGCGGCTAAATTTATGGCTGTGAATAGTAAGAATTTATTCCCTATACTTATCTAAGTTAGCAAATTTAGTATAGTTTGAAAGCCACAAAAGTTCTACCGTTCCTGTTGAACCAGCTCTATGTTTTGCTAAAATTATTTCTGCAATATTTTTCTTTTCTGAATCTTGATTATAATAATCATCACGATATAAAAACATAACAATATCTGCATCTTGTTCAATTGCTCCAGATTCACGCAAATCTGAAAGCATTGGTCTATGGTCAGGTCTTTGTTCTACAGATCTAGAAAGCTGAGAAAGTGCTATAACTGGCACATCAATTTCTTTTGCTAATATTTTTAAAGAACGACTTATTTCAGAAATTTCTTGCTCACGACTTGCATTTGCTCTTTTACTACTTCCTTGCACTAATTGAATATAATCAATTACAACTAAGCCAATATCTTTTTCTAATTTCATTTTTCTGCATTTTGCACGTATTTCCATAACAGAAATACCTGGTGTATCATCTATGTATATTTGTGATTGTGATAATTCACCTGATGCTGAAGCTAATTTTTGCCAATCATCATCTTCTACTTTTCCTGTTCTTACTTTGTTACTATCTACCATTGCTTCACTACATAATATACGGTTTGTCATTTGCTCTTTTGACATTTCTAAGCTAAATATTGCAACAGGTATATTTGCTCTTACTGCAGCATTTGCAGCAATATTTAAAGCAAATGCAGATTTTCCCATGGCAGGTCTTGCAGCTACAATAATTAAGTCTGATTTATGAAGTCCTGCTGTTAAATAGTCTAAATCTGAAAATCCTGTAGGTATACCTGTAATACGCTGTTTTTGATTGTATAATTGCTCAAGCTGAGTAAATGATTCTACTAAAATATCTTTAATAGGTGTATAACCTTTTTGATTTCTTTTTTGAATAACATCAAATATTTTTCTTTCTGCTGTATCTAATATGTCTTCTACTTCTTCTGATTCATCATAGCCTAATGTAATTAGATCATTTGCTGTTTTTAAAAGCGCTCTTAATGCAGATTTTTCTTCTACTATTCTAATATATTGTTCAATATTTGCTGTTGTTGGAACTTTATCTGGAAGTTTAGCAATATATTCTAGTCCACCAACTTCGTCTAATTGCTTCATTGATTGAAGTTCTGTTCTTAATGTAATAATATCTACTGGTTCTGCACGATTATATAAATTTAAAATTGCACTATAAATTGTTTTATTATCTTCTCTATAAAAATCATCTTCTTTTAATACTTCTACTGCTGACATTATTGCGTCTTTATCTGTAAGCATGCTTCCGAAGAACTGCTTGTTCTGCTTCTATATCGTGTGGTGGTATTTTACCTAGTTCCATTATTTTTCCTCCATTATAATCTCATAAATTTATTAAATGCCCTGTTTCTAAATTACTTGAACCCTTAGTGTTCCAATTACACCCTCATACAATTTTACAGGAACTGAAAAAGTTCCTACAGTTTTTATTGGATCTTTTAAGTCTATTTTCTTTTTGTCTAATTCAATTTTGTGTTGTGTTTTTAAGCTATCTGCTATTTCTTTTGAAGTAATAGAACCAAAAATCTTTCCATTTTCTCCTGTTTTTACATTAATTTTAACCATAATGCCCTTTAGAGTTTGAGCTAATTTTTCTGCTTCTTCTTTTTCTACAGATTTTTTGTATTCATTAGAATTTTCCTTTGCTTTTAGTTTAGCCATATTTTCATTATTTGCTTCTACTGCTAATTTTTTAGGAAATAAAAAGTTTCTAGCATATCCATCGCTTGCATTTATTACTTCATCTTTTTTTCCTACACCTTTAATATTATCTAACAAAATTACTTTCATATTTTGTTCTCCTTTTTATCTTTTTTATTTTGCTAATATTATCAAATACTAAAACACATATTGCTGATAAAATAAGCATTTTTATAGAATAGCTTATTCCTACCATAAATGGATCTCCTTGCACTAAGAAATAGCCTATAGATGGTATAATTGCTGTAATAGTTAAATATAAAATAAAATTTCTCATTTTTTTATTCTGCCATATTATTGTTGGTAATAGCCATAAAACATACCATTTTTGGAATGTTGTAAGTACAACAAAAATAAATATTAGCATAATAAAGTTATATTCTCTCATTAGTTCTTTTAATAATATTTTCTTTTTGAATAATACAATACTTACTGATGTTATATATACCCCTATAAATACTGGTATTGCCATAGAATTTACTAAGTTAAATATATTTTTATTTGTTTTTTTCATTAAGAATGCTAATATAGACTGGCTATATTTATTTCCTTGTGCAAGCATATTTGTAAATACTGTATAATCTTCGTAATATCGTAAATAAAATAATACTACTATTGCAATAATGCCAAGTCCTGAAATAGTACAAAGCAGTATTCTTTTTGGTACTTTTTTATCTTTAAAACAATAAATTAAAATAAATGGTACTAAAAGTGCACTACTGTATTTAATACTAACAGACAATGCTAAAAATAATATTGTAAAATATATATTCTTTTTTCTTACTAAAAAATAAAGTGCTAATAATATAAATAGTATTAAATAAATGTCATTGTGTACATTGCTTAATAATTCTATTAAAACCAATGGATTTAAGGCATATAATAACATATATTTTCGGCTTTTAGTTATCTTATACATAAGATAACTATTTAATACATGTATTAAAAGTGATGCAGCTTTAAAAATAAATAGTGCAATAGTAACGCTTCCAAAAGAAAATTTTACTAAAAATTCTGCAATAATATTCCATAATGGTCCATATACGCTTGTAGTGTTTTTCCAATAACCTGTATTATTTAATATTTCATCATTTATGCCTTGATTTTGCAAGTCTCCTACACTTGTATAATACGGATTCATTCCATATTTTCCGTGCTAAATGACTATCTCCTATATAGTAATAAATATCTGAACTTAAATAAGGTAAAATCATTGTAAATATAAATGATATAGCAATAATAAATATTATTATTTGTTTATTATTTCTAAAAATAGTTTTTTCTTTTTTAATAATTACTAAATAAATAATACTAAAAATTAATAATAGTCCGGATTATGATGATTGTGCTCATTATTCTTATTTGCATATTATTTGATTTTATTAATGTGTATGTGTAATAGCTATTAAATCCATCTACAGTTTTATTACTTATTAAATATACAATAGATGGAATGCATAATATAATTGCAATTAAAACCATTATATATAATAGAATTTTATTATTCTTCATTTTATATTTCCTTTTATTTATTTTTAGCTTGTAATTTCTGAAAAATACTCATTTATACGATTTATTAGTTCTTGTTTTACTTCTTCTATTGTCATTCCTTCTACTTGTGCACCTGCAACTGTAATATGTCCTCCGCCACCGAAGTTTTTCTAGAATAACTTGTACATTAATATCTCCAATAGAACGACCGCTAATACATATTTTATCTCCTAATTTTCCTAATACAAATGAAGCTGTAATATCACTAATTGTTAAAAGCTCATCTGCTGCTTTTGCACAAACAATATTAGAGTCTTTATCATTTTCATCATATATAGAAATTCCTATTGTATCGTTTGTAATTTCTGCATCTTGCACGATTTTAGCAATTTTATTGTATGTTTTTAAGTCACTTTGGAACCATTTTTTTACTTTTATAATATCAATTCCACATTTTCTTAAATATGCAGCAGCTTCAAATGTTCTAACACCTGTTTTAAACGTAAAATTTTTAGTGTCCATCATAATTCCTGCATATAAAGCTTCTGCTTCTAAAGTAGTTAATTCTATTTCTTTTTGGGCATATTCTAAAATTTCTGTTACTAATTCTGATGCTGATGATGCATATACTTCATGGAAGTCAAGTATTGTGTTTTCAATATAGTCTGGACTTTTTCTATGATGATCTATAACAACAACTTTTGTTGTTTCTTCTAATAATTCTGGTACATCTACATATGTTTTTTTATGAGTATCTGCAACAATAAGTAAAGTTTCTGGTGTTATTTTAGAAAGAGCTTCTGTTTTATTAATTATAGCCTCTTTGTATTCTTTTTCTTCTTTTACATCTTCAAAGAAACTATCTAAACTAATTCCGTCTGAGTTATTAACAATATATGCTTCTACATTTAGACTTTTAGCTAGTCTATATAGTCCCATACTTGCACCCATAGAATCTATATCTCCATTTGAATGCCCCATAATCATAACATTTTTAGATTCTTTCATTAATTCTTCTAATGCATGTGATACTATTCTTGCTTTTACTTTTGTTCTCTTTTCTACTTCTTGACTTTTACCACCAAAGAAACTGTATTTTCCATCTTTTCTAACAACCGCTTGATCTCCGCCTCTTCCTAGTGCTATATCTACACCAGCTTGTGCAGATTTATATTTTTCATAGTTTGATTCTCCTTCAGTTGATATTGAAATACTTAAAGTGACTGGTATTTTATCTGAAAGTTCTAGCTCTTTCATTGTGTCTAAAATAATAAATTTGTTATCTTCTAAACTTGGTAAATATTTTTCTTCTAATATACATACAAAAGTATCTCTTTCAGATTTTATTATTAGTCCTTCAAAAGTAGCTGCCCAATCATAAAGTGTTTTTTCAATTTGAGCAAGTACTCCTGGTTTTTCTTCATCTTCAATTCTTTGATTCATTTCTTCGTAATTATCTATCATAATTACGCCAACGCAAATTTGAGATTCATTATATTTTTTTTCTAATTCAACTGTTTTAGTTTCATCTATAAAATATAGAGTTAGCATATATTCTTCTTTTGACTTTATATATTTGCAAAGTACTTCATATATTTTATTTCCTATTTCAATTTCTTTTTGAATCTGCTTTTCTTCTGTGCTTTCTGCACTATTTTCTATTTCTAGTTTTATTTCTTTTAATAAATCATTTAGAGTATTATTAATATCAATATTTGCAAATTCTTGTACAAATTTTGTACTTTTCCAAATAATATTTCCATCTGTTTCTATTATGATAAGTGGAAAAGGTGAATTTATTAATGTATTTTTTGCAGTTTTATCTACATGAAATGTTAAATCTTGAAGTTGTTCTGATAACTCTGTTTTTCTTTTTTGATTGCTAAAATATGCATAAATTAGTATCACTATATATGCAAGTATTGAAGGCATTATATAATGTATATTTAGCATACAAATAATAACTAATAATACTGCAATAATTATTAGATATATTTTTGTTTTAGATGTAATTCCTTCCCATATTTTTTTATTATTATTAGGCATAAATGCCTCCTTTTATCATTTTTATTATGCATTAATTTTACCCTTTTTTCCCATTTCTGTCAATATTTCTAGTGCATACATATATAGATTATTTAATAAATATAAAAGCATAATTAAAAATGCACCTTTAAATATTAGATTTTTTTGTCTAATATTCTTGGTGCATTTTAAAGTTTACTTTATATTTTTTTATTTATAATACAAACTTTTTAATTAATATTACTCCACTTGATAACATTGCAACTGATGATAATGCTAGAACTATGTAAGTAGGTGTTTCTCCTGTTTTTATTGATAAAATTACTGGTGCTTCATCTATGTCGTCTTCGCCTTCTTTATCATTTCCTGGTGTTGAATCTATATCTGGTGAGTTGTATTCATTTTCGTCTTCATATATTTCTGCCCAGTTTACTTTTTGTCCTAAATTGTCTTTACTGTTCTTCCATGTTAATACAATCTCTACTGTTGCACTTTCTCCTGGTTGTAATAACTTATCTTTTAATTGATCTGTTAATACTTTTCCGTCTTCTTCTCTCCATAGCTTGTTATCTGCTTGATTAAATGTTAATCCCGCTGGAATATAATCTATAATTTCTTTTGCATAACCTGCTATTTCTCCTTCGTTTGTTACTTTTATTACAAATCTAAATTTTACTGTCGTTTTGCTTAGTTGATTTGATTTTATTTCTACTTTTGCTGGTGCTTCTGGATTTTCGTCTCCTGTATGTCCTGTTTTATTTACTGTTGTTTTTCCATTATATGTTACTATTGATTCACTTACCCATTTCTTTAATGATAAATCAAAATATTTTACTTTTATATGTTCTTCATCTATGTCATCTTCATCTTCTTTATCATTATTTGGTTCTGAATCTACATCTTCTATTGGATTTCCATCTTCATCAGTATCTTCTGTTATTTCTGCTATGTTTGTTATTATTCTATCTGATGTATTTGGTTCTGTTACTTTAAATGCTATTTTTACATCTTTGTAGTCTGGCATTGTCATTTCTTCTGTAAATGCATCTAGTAAGTTTTCTCCTTCTGTTTCTTCTTGCTCTTTTGATAAATAGTCTGTTTCTATATATTTTGCTTCTTCTACATTTTGTGTTTCTTCTCCTTTTGCTGTATACATTTTCCAACGATACTCTATATTTGTTTCATGTTCTGGTAAGAATACTAATCCATCTGGTAAATCATCTTTTATTTTTGTAGCATACCCTGATGTATTTCCTTCATTAAATACTCTTAATGTGTATGTAACAACATTTCCATTTGCTACTTCTACAGGGTCTTTTGGATGTGTATATGTATTAGTTTCTCTATTATATACTGGTACTCTGTTTGTAATTTCAGTATCTTCTACTGCTGTAATAAATTTTCTTAATGCCAAGTCAAATCTTTTTAGTTTTAAATTTTCAAAATCGTCATCATCTTGTTGGCTTTTATCTCCATAGTTTTCTTTATCTACATTTTCAGGATCTGAATCTCTATCTTTTACTGTTTCATCTCCATTTGAATCACTGTGTTTTGTTATTTCTGCAATATTTTTTAGTGACTGTGTATCATTTGTTGCTATAACTTCACATTCAACTTGTAAATCTCTATAATCTAAAGATTCTCCATCAAATGCTTTTAATAATGTGCTTTTTAAGAAATCTGTTTTAATTGTTTTTCCATCCCCTGAAGGATTTGTCCAGTGATATTCATCATTTATATTGCTATTTTCTACAAATTTTAAGCCATCTGGTAAATAATCTGTTACTTCTTTAGCATAAGCCGCAATTTCTCCTTCATTATATACTCTTATAACATATATTACTTTGTCACCTTTTTTTACTTCTAGTGGCTCTTTTGTATGTTCTTTTTCTGCTGTTGTTTTTTCTCCATTTTTTAGACTTTCTATTTCTTCTTCTGAAATTGATGGTTCCCTAGTATATTTATCTTCTATTTTTATATCTTTATCTGCAATTTTTATAATAAATTTTCTTAATGCTAAATCAAGTTGATAGTTCTTTAATTGCATACTGATTTTTCCAGAGTCAAAACTCATTGTAAGACCTTTTACTTCTGATTTTTTTACATCCTTTATAATGTATTCTCCATTTTCTAATGCAGTAGTAATTGTCAAAGTAATTGTTTCACCCTGATTGCTATAACCTTTTGGAGCCTTTGTTTCTTGTATTGTAATTATTTGTGTTCCTTCCTCTGCTATTTTTATGTTACTAATTGTAATCTTCCCTTGTTCATTTGTAGTACAAGTTTGTGGTTCACCACCATTAACAATTACTTTAAATTCTGCTCCTTGTAATTTTTTTGCACTATATTGTGAATCTAATTTTTCTAGTTCTACTTCATATTCACCAGTAGCTTTCTTTAAAGTTAGTCTTTCAAAGTCATCATCATCTTGTTGGCTTTTATTTTCATAATTTTCTTTATCTACATTTTTTGGCTCTGAGTCTCTATCTTTTACTGTTTTATCTCCATATTCATCACTATGTTCTGTTATTTCTGCTATATTAGTTAATTCTTTATTTGTAGCATCTGGTAAAGCTATTACCTCACATTCAATTTTTATATCTCTATAATCTAAAGCATTTCCATTAAATGCTCTTAGTAATTCATTTTGCAAATAATCTGTTTCAATAGTTTTTCCATCTTCTGAAGGATTTGTCCAATGATATTCATTATTTATGTTACTATTTTCTACAAATTTTAAGCCTTCTGGTAAATAGTCTGTTACCTTTTTAGCATATGCTGCAATTTCTCCTTCATTGTATACTCTAATAATGTATACTACTCTATCTCCAGTTTTTACTTCTAAAGGTTCTTTTGTATGTACTTTATCTGCTGTTGTTACAGTTCCATCTTGTAATTTTTTTAGTTGTTCACTTGAAATATCTGGCTCTCTTATATATTTATTTTCTTCTTTTATATCTTTATCTGCAATCTTTATAATGAATTTTCTTAAGGCTAAATCAAGCTGATAATTTTTTAATTGCATACTAATTTTTCCAGAGTTAAAGCTCATTGTAAAGCCTTGTGCTTGTGTAGATGTTACCTGTTTAATAACATATTTTCCATCTTTCAATTCTGTTTCAACTGTTAAAGTAATACTTGGTTTTTGATTACTATAGCCAGTAGGTGCTTTTATTTCTTCTATTTTAATAGTTTGTGTATTTTCGTTCGTAATTGATATTTTACTTATTGAAAATTTTCCTTGTGAATTTGTAGTACATATTTGTGACTGTTCATCAATTGTTACTTTAAATTCTGCTCCTTGTAGTTTTTTTGTTTCATCTTTTGAATCTACTTTTTCTAATTCTATGCTATAATCTCCCACAGCTTCTGATAAAACTAGTCTTTCAAAATCATCATCATCTTGTTGACTTTTTACTTCTGTTTTATATTGTTCTTTATTTACATTTCCTGGCTCTGAATCTCTATCTTTTAATGGAACCATATTTCCATCTTTATCTTGATGTTCTGTAATTTCTGCAATATTAGTTAATTCTGTAATACTTGAACTTGCAATTGCTGAAACTTGGCATTCTATTTCTAAGTCTTTATAAGATAAAGTTTCTCCATTAAATGCATTTATTAATTGATTTTCTAGATGAGTAGTTGTTACTGATCTATCTGATGATGAATATTGCCATCCATTATTTCTATTAATATCACTATCTGTTACATAATCTAGTCCTTCTGGTAAATAGTCTGTTACTTTTTTAGCATATCCTGCTACTTCTCCCTCATTATATACTCTTATTTTATATACAACTTTATCTCCTGTTTTTACTGGTAATGGAGTTTTTGTATGAACTTTATTTGCAGTAGTAACACTTCCATTTTGCAATTTTTGTAATTCCTCTGATGAAATAACTGGTTCTCTTGAATATTTGTTTCCGCTTTTTATTTCCTCATTACCAATTTGGATGATAAATTTTCTTAATGCTAAATCAAATATTTTTTCTGTATAAGTCTTTTCATCTTCAAATGATATTGTTTTCTTCTCTAAAATAACTACAGGTTGATCTTTTTCTGGTTGTTGATTCTCTACTGACCAGTAAGTTGCTTTTGTTGTAAAGAAAGAGCCTGAAATTTTTAACTTTATATTTTTAGTATCAGTATTATCTGGAACAGAAATATAAAAGCTCTGTCCTACTAAATCTTTAATATTGCTTACACTAGTATTTTTATCATTTTTTAAATATTTAACATTTGTAACTTTACTTCCGTCTGCTGTTGTTACTTCTGCATTTAATGAATAGTCAGAATTGCTTCCTAAATCTTTTATTTTATATGGTCCTAATATTAATCTACCATTTTTCTTTTCACCAATAATTGTTGTATCTTCAAACTCTACAGGTCTTGTTTGTGAAATATTATTATAATCATAGTTTGAATTATCTTCAGCTGTTTTTACTAAGTATTTAAATAAAGCTACACACGCACTTTGTCTTTCCCAACCATCTTCACGAAAATTAGTTAATGGTTGTGTTACACTACTTTCAATATTAGCTGCTGAATTTAGATAGAATGTAAATTCTTTACTAGATATATGATAATCCTCTTCACTATTGGTAAAATACCATATTGCTAATTGTTGTACTGCATCTATATCGTCATCTGTTAAACACAAAAGGTCTGGTTCAGTTGGTAATGTATCAGCATAATTTTGAGCAGCTTCTAATAGAACATTTTTATTTTGTGTTGCTCCATCTCTTTCATTTTGAGATGCATTTTCAACTGCCGGTACATAAATGTTATCTAAAAGCCACATTAAAGATGCAAAATTTTTAGTATTAGTAGGTAAAGCACTTTTATATAGTGTTGGAATTTCTTCAAATTCTCTTAAATTAAAATTTTGATTATATATTTGTTGCTTTATTGTTGCTTCATAAGAACCAAAGCCAGGTCCACCTTTTAAGCAATATATAGTTTGTCCTTTTTTACCATTTAATTCATAAATTTTCCATATTTTTTTATTACTATTGCCTAATATATAACCATAGCCTGATTCTCTTAAAAACTTAATGCATAGGGTTTTCCCTGGGCTACTTGTTGCGGCTTGCACATTGGAAAACATTTCAAATACTAGAAATAATATAAATAATACAATTAATAGTACAACTTTTCTTCGTTTCATTTTTTGTCTCCTTCTCTCTATATTAATTATAATTATTTATTTGTAAATATGTCAATATCAATATTTTACATATTTAGCATTTTATTACTTTATAATTTTTTTTGCTACGGATATTTTTATTTTATGCCACTATTTATAATATTAAATATATATTACATTTATATTTCATTTATTATATATATTGGCATTTTACTAAGGAATATGGCATTTTATGCTATATTTATTATATATGTAATATTTTAATTAATTATTTATACATAATTAAAGTGGAGATATAAGTAATCTCCACTTTATAATTTGCTAATTTACCTCTTCTGATATTTCCTCTGTATTAATATGAGTATTTTTATATATTGGAAGTCCTGTTCCTGCAGGAATTAATTTACCAATAATAACATTTTCTTTTAGTCCAATTAGTTCATCTACTTTTCCTTTAACTGCTGCTTCTGTTAATACTCTTGTTGTTTCTTGGAATGAAGCTGCAGATAAGAAACTTTCTGTAGCAAGTGATGCTTTAGTAATTCCAAGTAATATACGTTTTCCTGTTGCTGGTTTTTTACCTTGTGCTATTGCTTCTTCGTTTTTGTCTTCAAATTCATAAACATCTACTAAAGATCCTGCAAACATGTCTGTATCTCCATTGTCTTCTACTCTTACTTTCTTAAGCATTTGTCTACCAATTACTTCAATGTGTTTATCGTTTATATCAACACCTTGGTTACGGTAAACTTTTTGAACTTCTTGAATTAAGTAGTTGTATACTCCTTCTGGTCCTTTAATTAGTAATATTTCATTTGGATTAATAGCACCTTCAATTAATGCATCTCCAGCTTCTACAAAATCTCCATCTTTAACACGTAATTTAGATCTAAATGGTATTGCATAAGTTTTAGAATTATCATCTGATGTAACAGTAACTTCTTTCTTCTTTTTGTCTTCTGATACTTTAACAACACCATCAATTTCTGTAATTACTGCTAATCCCTTTGGTTTTCTAGCTTCAAATAGCTCTTCAACTCTAGGAAGACCTTGTGTAATATCTGCTACACCTGCAACACCACCAGAGTGAATAGTTCTCATTGTAAGCTGTGTACCAGGTTCACCAATAGATTGTGCTGCAATAATACCAACAGATTCACCAATATTTACTTCATCACGAGTTGCTAATCCCATACCATAGCATTTACGACATACACCATGTTTTGTACGGCAGCCTAATACAGAACGTACAGGTACTTTTTCCATTCCTGTTCTGATTATTTTTTCTGCTATTTTTTCTGTAATCATAGTGTTAGTATCTACAATTACTTCTTTAGTTGTTGGATCTATAATTGTTTCTAATGGATATCTACCAATTAATCTTTCTTCTAGTTTTTCAATTACTTGATTTCCATCTTTAATATCTGCTACAACAATTCCTTCATGTGTTCCACAGTCATCTTCACGAACTATAATGTCTTGTGATACATCAACTAATCTTCTTGTTAAGTAACCTGAGTCTGCTGTTCTTAAAGCTGTATCTGCTAAACCTTTTCTAGCACCGTGAGCTGAAATGAAGTATTCTAGTGCATCTAGACCTTCACGGAAAGAAGACGTAATTGGAATTTCAATTGTTTTACCAGTAGTACTTGCCATAAGTCCACGCATACCAGCAATTTGTCTTAATTGGTTTAAGTTACCTCTTGCTCCAGATTGACTCATCATATAAACTGGGTTTAAATCTTCAAAATTGTTTTTCATTGCTTCTGTAACATCATCTGTAGCTTTTTCCCAAATTTTAATTACTGAATTATAACGTTCATCGTTAGTAATTAAACCACGTTTATATTGCTTTAATACATTGTTAACTTCATCATTAGCCTTTGCTAATATTTCTTTTTTAGCTTCTGGCACTTTAACATCATCTACAGAAACTGTAATGCCAGCTGTTGTAGAATGTTTGAAGCCCATTGCTTTAACATAGTCTAATAATTCTGCTGTTGCACTTAAGCCGTTACTGTTAATTGATTTTTCAATAATTTTACCTAAGTTTTTCTTAGAAACTGCAAAGTTAATTTCTGGTTCAAATAAATTTTCAGGTTTACTTCTATCTACAAAACCTAAGTTTTGTGGTATACCCTCATTGTATATTAATCTTCCAACTGTTGTTTCAACTTTGCGTCTTTCTAGAACTCCATCTATTTCTTTTTCAATTCTAACAAATATTTTTGCATGTAAACCTAAATCATGATTTACATATGCAATTACTGCTTCTTCTGGTGAAGAATAGTAGTTTCCTTCTCCTTGTTCACCTGCTACTTCCATTGTTAAGTAATAACTTCCTAAAATCATATCTTGTGTAGGTACTGTTACTGGTTTGCCATCTTGTGGTTTTAATAAGTTATTAACTGAAAGCATTAAGTATCTTGCTTCTGCTTGTGCTTCTGGTGATAATGGTAAGTGAATAGCCATTTGGTCACCATCAAAGTCTGCGTTAAATGCAGTACATACTAATGGGTGAAGTTTAATTGCTCTACCTTCTACTAAAACTGGTTCAAATGCTTGAATACCAAGTCTATGTAATGTAGGTGCACGGTTTAGAAGTACTGGATGGTCTTTAATAACATCTTCTAGAATGTCCCATACTTCTGGTCTTAATCTTTCTACCATTCTTTTTGCATTTTTAATATTGTGTGCTATTCCACGTCCTACTAGTTCCTTCATAACAAATGGCTTAAATAATTCAACTGCCATTTCTTTTGGTACACCACATTGATATAATTTAAGTTCTGGTCCTACTACTATAACTGAACGACCTGAATAGTCTACACGTTTTCCAAGTAAGTTTTGACGGAATCTACCTTGTTTTCCTTTTAATAAATCTGATAATGATTTTAATGCTCTATTTCCTGCACCAGTAACTGGTCTGCCACGTCTGCCATTATCTATTAGGGCATCTACTGCTTCTTGTAACATTCTTTTTTCGTTACGTACTATAATTTCTGGTGCTCCTAATTCTAGTAGTCTTTTTAAACGATTATTTCTGTTTATAACTCTACGATATAAATCGTTTAAGTCTGATGTTGCAAATCTACCACCATCTAATTGTACCATTGGTCTTAAATCTGGTGGAATAACTGGAATTACATTCATTATCATCCATTCAGGTTTATTTTGAGATAATCTAAATGATTCTACTGTATCTAGTCTTTTTACTAATTTTGCCTTTTTTTGTTCACTTGCTTTTTCAAGTTCTTTTTTTAGCTTTTCTGCTAATTTTTCTACATCTATTTCTTGCAATAGTTCTTGAATTGCTTCTGCTCCCATTTTTGCTTTGAAAGAACCCACACCATATTTTTCTTCTGCTTCATGGTATTCTTTTTCAGATAATACTTGGCATTTTACTAGTCCACTTGTTCCTTTATCTACTACAATGTATGATGCAAAGTAAATAACTTTTTCTAGACTTCTTGGTGAAATATCAAGCATTAACCCAATTCTACTTGGAATTCCTTTAAAATACCAAATATGAGCAACTGGAGCTGCAAGTTCAATATGTCCCATTCTTTCACGTCTAACTTTAGATTTAGTAACTTCTACACCACATCTATCGCATACAATTCCTTTATATCTTACTCTCTTATATTTTCCACAATGACATTCCCAGTCTTTGGTTGGTCCAAATATTCTTTCACAAAATAGACCATCTTTTTCTGGTTTTAATGTTCTGTAATTAATGGTTTCTGGTTTTTTAACTTCACCTTTTGACCACTCTCTAATTTTTTCATCTGATGCTAATCCTATTTTTATTTTGTCAAAAATATCTAATTCATCCACTTTTTTAGCCCCCTAATATTTATTTTCTTTAAATAGGTTTTCCTATCTTTGGTTTTTCATAATCCATTTTTAAAATAATTTCCACCGCTGTACAATTCCTTTTGGTCATTATTTTATTACGATTATAAAGGCTATTTAATTAATTTTATATGTATTAAATTTATTATTTCAAGCTTTGCTTTTTCAAAGCTTGAAATAATAGTTTATTTTTTTCATAAACTTGCTTTTATTATTATAAAAAGCTCTTGTTTATTCATCAAGTAAGTCTTGGTCATTTAGAAGATTATCTTCTCCTAAATCTGTATCATCTAATAAAATTTCGTCATCATCAAAGTCTGTAAATAAAGCATCATCTTCTTCATTATCTTCTAATGAATCTATGTCGTCTTCATTTGCTTCAATGTAACTATCTGAAAGTTCAGATTCATCTACAACTTGTTCTTCCAGTTTTCTGCTATCTTCAACACTATTAAAATCAATGCCATCTTCAATGTTTTCTTTTAGTTCTAGTTCTTTATTATCTTCTGATAGAAGTCTTACATCTAGTCCTAAAGATTGAAGTTCTTTTATTAATACTTTAAATCCTTCTGGAACTCCTGGCTCTGGTACATTTTCACCTTTAACTATAGCTTCGTAAGTTTTTACCCTTCCTACAATATCATCTGATTTAACAGTTAGCATTTCTTGAAGTGTATATGCTGCACCATAAGCTTCTAGTGCCCAAACCTCCATTTCACCAAAACGTTGTCCACCAAATTGTGCTTTACCACCTAGAGGTTGTTGTGTAACTAATGAGTATGGTCCAGTTGAACGAGCATGTATTTTATCGTCTACTAAGTGGTGTAATTTTAGCATATACATTACTCCTACAGTAATTGGATGATCAAAAGGTTCACCTGTTCTACCATCATATACTACTGTTTTTCCATCTTCTCTAAGTCCTGCTTCTTTTAATAATTCTTTTATTTCTTCATCTGTTGCACCATCAAATACAGGTGTTGCAACTTTAATTCCAAGTGCTCTTGCTGCCATTCCTAAGTGAACTTCTAGAACTTGGCCTAAATTCATACGAGAAGGAACACCAAGTGGGTTTAATACTATATCTACTGGTGTACCATCTGGTAAAAATGGCATATCTTCTTCTGGTAATATACGAGAAATAACACCTTTGTTACCATGACGACCTGACATTTTATCTCCAACAGATACTTTTCTTTTTGTTGCAATGTAGCAACGAATAACTTGATTTACTCCTGGTGCTAATTCGTCTGAATTATCTCTTGTAAAGATTTTAACATCAACTATTGTTCCTGCTTCTCCATGTGGTACACGAAGTGATGTATCTCTAACTTCTCTAGCTTTTTCTCCAAATATTGCACGAAGTAATCTTTCTTCTGCAGTAAGTTCTGTTTCTCCTTTTGGAGTAACTTTACCAACTAAAATATCTCCTGGTCTAACTTCTGCACCAATTCTAATAATTCCGTTTTCATCTAGGTCTTTTAAGCTGTCGTCTCCAACATTTGGAATATCACGTGTAATTTCTTCTGGTCCTAATTTTGTATCACGGCATTCACAATCGTATTCTTCAATGTGAATAGATGTATAAACATCTTCTTTAACTAATCTTTCACTAATTAAAACAGCATCCTCGTAGTTGTAACCTTCCCAAGTTGTGAAAGCTATAAGTACATTTCTTCCTAATGCCATTTCTCCATTTTTAGTAGCTGGTCCATCTGCAATTAGGTCTCCTGCTTTTACTCTTTCGCCAACGCTTACAACTGGTCTTTGGTTAATACATGTTCCACCGTTAGTTCTTTTGAATTTTCTTAGGTGATATGTATCTACTTCGTCTTTTTTATTTCTAATTTTAATTTCGTCTCCAGTAACTTTTTCAACAATACCATCATTTTCTGCCATTACTGTAATTCCAGAGTCCTTAGCTGCTCTGTATTCGATACCTGTTCCTACAATAGGAGCTTCTGGCATAAGTAGTGGAACTGCTTGACGTTGCATGTTTGCACCCATTAAAGAACGTTTTGTATCATCATGCTCTAAGAATGGAATCATAGCTGCTGCAACAGATACTAATTGCTTTGGTGATACATCTACAAAGTCTACTTGGTTTTTATCAACCATTGTAACTTCTTCTCTGAAACGTACACGAATTCTATCATGTACAAATCTGTTGTCTTTATCTAATGGTTCTGATGCTTGTGCAATAATGTATTTATCTTCTTGGTCAGCAGACATGTATACTACTTCGTCTGTAACCTTTCCTGTTTTATGGTCTACTTTTCTATATGGTGTTTCTATAAAACCATATTCATTTATAATAGCAAATGATGAAAGTGCTGAAATTAATCCTACGTTTGGTCCTTCTGGTGATTCAATAGGACATAATCTACCATAGTGAGTATAGTGAATATCACGAACTTCGAAACCAGCTCTTTCACGAGAAAGTCCACCAGGTCCTAATGCTGAAATTCTTCTTTTATGAGTTAGCTCTGAAAGTGGGTTTGTTTGGTCCATAAATTGTGATAATTGTGAACTTCCAAAGAATTCTCTAATAGAAGATGTTATTGGTTTTGTATTAATTAATGTTTGTGGTGTTATTACATCTAAGTCTTGAATTGTCATTCTTTCACGAACAACTCTTTCTAGTCTTGTTAAACCAATTCTAAATTGGTTTTGTAATAATTCACCTACACAACGAATACGTCTATTTCCTAAATGGTCTATATCATCTACATTTCCTAAACCATGTTCTAAGTTTAGTAAATAGCTAATTGAAGCGATAATGTCTTCGTTTGTAATGTGTTTTGGATTTAATTCATCTATTCTTTCTTTTATAGCATCATGTAAATCTTTTTTGTTTGTATTATCGATAATAGATTTTAAAACTTCATAATTTACCATTTCTTTAATGTGTAAATCGCTTAAATCTACTTTTGGTAAAATGCTATGAATATTAACTGTACCATTACCAATAACTCTAACTGGTTTGTCTTCTACTTTAACATCTACTATATTAATACCAGAATTTTGAATAGCTATTGCTACGTCTTCTGAAATAGAATTATCTTTTTCTACTAATACTTCGCCTGTTTCTGGGTCTATAATGTCATTATAAGCAATTCTACCTGTAATTCTAGTAGCTAAACTTAGCTTTTGATTAAATTTATATCTTCCTACTTTTGCTAAGTCATATCTTCTTGGATCGAAAAATAATCCATTAAATAAGTTTCTAGCAGCATCTGCTGTTGGAAGTTCTCCTGGTCTTAATTTTTTGTAAATTTCAACTAAAGCTTCTTCCTGAGTTTTTATAGGATCTTTTTGAATTGTTGCTGTTAATTTGTTTTCTTCTCCAAAAAGTTCTATAATTTGTTCATCTGTAGTTAATCCAATTGCTCTTAATAAAGTAGTTACAGGTATTTTTCTAGTTCTATCTACTCTAGCATAAAATACGTCGTTTCCGTCTGTTTCATATTCTATCCATGCACCACGAATAGGCATAACAGTAGAAGTATATATTTTTTTACCTGTTTTTGAATCGAAATCTTCTGCATAATAGCATCCTGGAGAACGTACTAATTGGCTTACTACAACTCTTTCTGCACCGTTTATAACAAAGGTTCCGCTATCTGTCATAAGAGGAAAATCCCCAAGATAAATTTCTTGTTCTTTAATTTCTCCTGTTTCACGGTTAATAAGTCTTACTTTTACATGTAATCTTGTAGAATATGTAGCATCACGTTCTTTGGCTTCTTCTAATGTGTATTTAGTTTTGTCTTCCATATAGTAATCTAAGAATTCAAGTACTAAGTTTCCAGAATAGTCTATGATTGGTGAAATATCTCTTAATACTTCTCCTAAGCCTTCTTCAAGAAACCAATTGTAAGAATCTTTTTGAACTTGAATTAAATTTGGCATTTCGATTGAATCGCCGATTTTTGCAAAAGTTTTACGAGAGCATTTCTCGTGCTTAACTTCCTTTAACAAAAAAATCACCCCTAAAAAATATTAAGCAGAAATAAATATATATTGATTTCAAATAAGAAGTCCTTCTTGTTTCTATTATTAGTTTACAAATTAAACATGCTTTCTGCTCTCAAAACACTTTAATCCGTAAATAAAAATAGGCAATTCCTCTTCTTATTTAAATTAACATAACTAAAACTTAAAAGACAACAAAAATACGGTTGGCATTTTTTATTTAAACTGCCAACTGTTATTTTTGCTATTAATTTAAAATATTATAAAATAGCTTTTTTATTTTAACCACCCTATATATATTTTTTGATATATATTGATATAATTTTTGCCATTAAAACATATCTAATATAGTATAGCATGTTTTATTTAATAATGTCAACGGTTTTTGAGGATTTTTTTAAAAAATATGATTAATAAGTTATAATTACATTAAAGCTTAAATAGTACTACTTTTCGCAGTTTTGAAAGGTCCCGTTCTGAGTTACTTCTTTGAACTTGGCTTACTGCAACGGGCATTTGAAAAACAAGAAAATTAGTACTATTTAAGCAATTAATATTTAAGCAATTAATTATAATAAAACTAATTGACTATATAACCTACCATTAACTATAAGCAAACTAATTGACTTTATAATATTTTAATGATAGAATTTGAAAGTCTAAAAAATTAGAAAGGTTTAGAATATTATGAAACATATTATTAATTTTTTTAAAGGAATGATTATTGGAATTGCAAATGTAATTCCTGGCGTTAGCGGTGGTACTATGGCAGTATCAACTGGTATTTACGAAGAACTAATCCATACTATTAGTACGTTTTTTCACAATTTTAAAGAAACTTTTAAAAAGAATATGATGTTTTTAATTCCTATTGTTTTAGGTGCTGGAATTGGAATTCTAGCATTTAGCAAATTATTAAAATTTACACTAGAAAATTACGCTATGCAAACTCAATTTGCATTTATTGGATTAATTTTAGGAAGTATTCCTTTTGTTTTTAAAAAGTCGGTTGAAAAAGGATTTTCATGGAAATATTTAATTCCTGGAGTTATAACTTTTACTACTGGAATTGTATTAGCAATTTTAGAAATGTTAGGTATTGCTGGAAACCCTGTAGAAAGTTTTGATATTAATTTTATTAATGTTATTTTACTTTTTATTTATGGTGTTATTTCAGCTGTATCAATGGTTGTACCTGGTATTAGCGGTTCATTTATTTTATTACTTCTTGGTGCATACTCTGCTATAATAAGTGCTATTTCTAGTTTAAATATTTTAGTATTAATTCCATTTGGAATTGGTGTAGTAGTTGGTATATTACTTGCTTCTAAGATTATCAACTTTTTACTAGAGCATTTTTATGGTTATACATATTTTGCAATTATTGGATTTGTAATAGGTTCACTTCTTGCAATTTATCCTGGTTTTAGTTTTGATATGTCAGGTTTTTCTAGCATTATTTGTTTAGTATTAGGATTTTTAGGTTCATTTTTTATTAGCAAATATGTTAATAAGTAATTTTATAGAAAATTTACTTTAAAATTTATGGAACGATTAAATTAAATCTTGGCATGATTAAATTTAATCGTTTTGAAAAAATATATTTGGTTAGGCTACTAGTTAATATTAAAAAAATTGCACTTGCTAAATGCAGGTGCAATTTTTTATTGTTAAATTCTTTCAAATCCTAAAGTTACCTTAAATAGGTCTCCGTCTAAATAAATATGGAATTTTCCTCCTTGAAGCTCTGTTAAGCTTGATGCTATTGAAAGCCCTAGTCCGCTTCCTTCTGTATTTCTAGAAGCTTCTCCTCTTACAAATCTTTGCATTAATTCATCTGCAGAAATATTTAGCTTATCTTGTGAAATATTTTTCATTTGAATTACTACACTTTTTCTTTGTGCTACAACATCTAAATAAACTCTTGTATTTTCCATTGCATATTTTGCTACATTTGAATAAATATTTTCTAATACTCTATATAAATATCTACCGTCTGCATTAATTATAACGGCTTCCTCTGGAAGTGTTATAACTTCTTGCAATCCTCTTTTTTTAAACCTGTCTTCAAATTCCCCAGAAACTTGTTTTACTAATTCTACAACATTAATTTTTTCCATTTTTAGTTTAATATTTCCAGATGATGCTTTTGAAGCTTCAACTAAATCTTCTGTTAGTCTTTTTAGTCTTTGTGATTTATTATCTAATATCATTAAGTATTCTGTGCATTTTTCGTTTGGCATTTTTTCTTTTTTTAGTAGGTCTACATAGTTTATAATAGATGTAAGTGGTGTTTTAATATCGTGTGATACATTTGTAATTAGCTCTGTTTTTAGTCTTTCACTTTTTAAGCTTTCATTTACTGCGTTAGATAAACCACCTGCTATATCTTGTATATAAATGCTAAGTTCTTTTAATACTCCTTTTTGTTCATTAGGATTTAATTGTATATTTGTGTTTCCTTCATATATGCTTTTTAACGCTTCTCTTATTTTTTCAAATTCTCTTAGTTTGCAAAATAAATACCATAAGCTTAAAAAACCAAGTGAAAGTAATAATGTACTATACATAAAAACATTTCTTGTTTGCCACATTCTCGAAGTGAAGAAAAATCCTAAAATGCAAAATATACCATAAAATAATATTAGTTTAGTTGCAATATTTCTATTATCTACTACAGATTTTGCGCCTTTAAATATTGAATAGCAAATTGTTGATTTTATTAATGTATGTGATTTTATTCTTTTTACAATAGTTTCTAGCATTAAAATTAGTGTTAAGTATATAATAAGAATTCCTGTGGTAAAGCCTATAGCAACAAATGATACAATTGATATATTAACAGCTAAAGAGCATGTAATTATTCCAATGCATATTAGTGCCATTCCTATTGCAAGTACAATTCCTAATTTCCATTTATCAAACCAATTTAAATATATTTGGTCATTTTCTTTTGTTTTTCCTATTCCTCTTAAAATTAATACAAAAGCTATTACTATAGCAATTAATGAAATTACTATTAGTGCTGGTGCTATTTTATATATTTTTATTATAAAATTATAAAATAATTCATTTATAAAAAAGTCATCATTATATGGAAGTCCATTTAATAAAACGGTATATATTTCAAAATCATTGTTTATTGCTTCTGAGCCTGTAAATAACGATTCATATCTAACTTCTTCCATAGTTAAATTGCTAAAATTAGTATCTATTTTTCCATTAGTATAATTCCAATACATAGAGTTTTCGCTTAATGAATTTATAATTTCGTTTATAGTGTCTGTTTTCATGGTATGTTCTAAGTTTGTTGTTGCAATTCCTGCTTTTTTATTTACAATTAAATATCTAAAATTTCCATTAATATAAGTATTATAATAAATGGTGCCATCTTTTCCATTTATATTAATACTTTGTGTGTCTGTATAACCACCTGAAAAATCACTTCCATCTACTAAATAATATTTTCTACTAATACTATTTAAATAATCTTGTTTAAATGATTGTGTATCATAATAATTACTTGCATATATAATGCTTCTATCTGTTCTTTCTAAAAACATTATTGATATAACAGATGAAATTATTACAATAATAAAAATTGGAACTAATATATAGGAAATGTTTTTTAAAATTTTTGGCATACATATTAATTTATTTTTCATTTTTACCTCCTATTTTTAATATTTATTTTTCTTTTCAATATGTAGCTTAATTTTTTTCGTTTAAGTTTTCTATTTTATAGCCAATTCCCCATATTACCTTTAAATATTTAGGATCTTTTGGGTTTATTTCTATTTTTTCTCTTATGTGTCTTATATGTACTGCAATAATGTTTTCTGCCCCATAACTTTCTTCTTCCCAAACATTTTCATAAATTTGTTCTATGGAATACACAATTCCTTTATTTTTAGTTAAAAATTTTAAAATGTTATATTCTGTTGGAGTTAGTTTTACTTCTTTTTCTTCTACAATTACTTGTTTTGTATTATCATTTATAATTAAATCTCCTGAACGATAAATACTATCTCCTTCTTGCATTTTATCTGCTATAGAACCTAGATGTGTGTATCTGCGTATTTGTGAATTTACTCTCGCAATTAATTCTAATGGATTAAATGGTTTTGTAATATAATCATCTGCTCCATTGTTAAGTCCTGCAATTTTATCATAATCTTCAGATTTTGCCGATAGCATAATAATAGGAATTGCTTTGTTTTTACGAATTAAATTAGCTGTACTAATGCCATCTAATTTTGGCATCATTACATCTAATAAAATTAAGTGTATATCTGGATTGTTTTCTACTATTTTAAGAGCTTCTACTCCGTTATAAGCTTTTAAAATATTGTAACCTTCCTTTCCTAAATAAATTTCAACTGCTTTTACAATTTCTTTATCATCATCTACTACTAAAATATTATACATTTACCTTTCCCCTTTACATTTAGTACTTTTAATTATAACATAAAGTGTTTCAACTGTTTATAGTATACCATGAATTTCTTAAGAAAAAAGAGGTTAAATTATTAATGTTTTATTAAGGAATATTTTTAGCTAAAAAAAAGAGATATGTATGCTTAAACATATCTCAATTAGATTTACACACCTTTTAGGCTGTTTTTATAATCTACATATTCTTCTATTAGTAGTTTTATAACTGTAAATACTGGTACTGCTAAGAACATTCCAAGTATTCCAAAGTATGCACCACCAATTGTTACTGAAAATATTACTAATAGTGGGCTAATAGATAATGAATTTCCTATAATTTTTGGATTAATAATATTTGCATCAATTTGTTGCAAAATAATAACTACTATTGCCATTAAAATAGCTTGTCCTAGTCCACCTGTAAATAATGTAACAATTATTGCAATAATTACTGCTATAATAGCTCCAAAATAAGGTATTAGGTTAAATAATCCTATTATAAAACCAAGTAATACTGCATATTTTACTCCAATAATAGACATTGCAACAGATGTTAATATTCCTACAATAATTGCATCTAATACTTGTCCTGAAAGAAATTTAAAAAATACTTCGTTTGATTTATTAAAATATCTACTTACCATAGTATATGTATCTTTTGCAAATACGGCATTTGCAAATCTTCTTAAGAATTTTAAAATTTCAGCTCTTTCTGCTAATAAGTATACAGATACAACAAATGATACAAATACATCAAATATTCCTGTTACTGCACTAATAGCACCTTTTACATATTGAAGTATGCTTTCTATATTTAAAAATTCATGTAAATCTATTTCACTAAATTTTTGTGCTAATTTTATAATTGCTTCGCTTTTTAGAAATGAGTCTTCTGGTAATTTTTCTAATGCACTTATTGTATTGTTATAGTAAGTTCCAAAATTATTTACAAAATCTGTTATACTTCTCAAAATATTTGGAATTACAAATGTTAAAGTAAGAACAACAATTAAAATTGCAATAATATAAACAGTAATAATAGATAAAATTCTTGCTTTTTTAGAAATGATTTTTGGCTTTTTTATAGATTTATAGCATCTTTCTAGCCCTCTACATGGAATATAAAATAAATATGCAATTAATATTCCTATAATAAATGGCATTAAAATATGAAACAAGCCACCAAGCCAAGCTCCTATTGGTCCTATGTTGTCTAAAAGTTTATATACTGCAATAATTGCCACTCCTAAAATGAACCAATATAGCCATTTAGTTAAACCTTTTTTCTTTTCTTCCATAATATATTTCCTCCTTTTTTAGACATGTCCCCAATTACCCAAAAGGGGAAAAAGGGACTGTCCCCAATATCAATCCAACTGGGCAGTGATCGCTTCCCATTACTTCTGAGTAAATTGTACTTTCTTTAATTTGTTTTTCTATTGATTTAGATACTATAAAGTAATCTATTCTCCAGCCTACATTTTTTTCTCTTGCATGAAACATATATGACCACCATGTATAAGAGTTTTCTTTTTCTGGATATAAATATCTAAAGCTATCTGTAAAGCCTGAGTCTAAAAGCTTAGTCATTTTGTCTCTTTCTTCATCTGTAAAGCCTGCACTATGATGGTTTGTTGCTGGATTTTTTAAGTCTATTTCTTTATGGGCTACATTAAGGTCTCCACAATAAATAACTGGTTTTATTTTATCTAGCTTTAATAAATAACTTCTAATTTCATCTTCCCAAATCATTCTGTAATCTAGTCTTTCTAATTCTCTTTTAGAGTTTGGAGTATAGCAATTAACTAAATAAAAATCTTCAAATTCTAAGGTAATTACTCTTCCTTCGTTATCATGTTCTTCTATTCCTATTCCATAGCTTACTTTAATTGGCTTTTTCTTTGTAAATACTGCTGTTCCTGAATAGCCCTTTTTTAATGCACTATTCCAGTAACTGTTATAGTCTTTGAAAATATTAGAAATTTCTATATCAATTTGGTCTTCTTGCATTTTTGTTTCTTGAATGCAAAAAATATCTGCATCTATTTGCTTAAAAAATTCTTTAAATCCTTTTCCTATGGCTGCTCTTAGTCCATTTACATTCCATGAAATTAACTTCATATGGTTTCTCCTTAATTTTTTTGTTAATATATAACATATGTCCCAAATGCGACAAAGTGTCGCTTGAACTAACGTCCCCAAAGCGACACTTTTAATTTACATTGCGTTAAAATATACGTTTCCACCTATGTTTACACCATTTGCATATCCTGCTGCTCTAAATGATAGGTAGTTATGGTTTCTTTTTCCATTTAATGCATCTATAACTGCTCTTTTAACATAAGATGCATAATTTCCATTTAATCTTCTTCTCCAGTAGTTATCTATTGAATAACAGAATTGACCTCTTGCTTTATATTGGCTTAATGGGTCTGTACCGTTGTATCTCCATTTACTGCTTTCTGCTCTGTTACATGCACATGTTATAACAGCTAATGCTCCTTCATAACTTGAAGAACATTCTTGGGCAGTAATTGCACATAATAAGTCTAATTCTGATTCTGAATAGCTCCATTTTCCTGCATATCTAGTTTTTGTACTACTTCTTGAAACAACTTGTTGTTTATTTCTAACTTCTACAATTTTATTTACTGGTTTTCTAATTATTTTAGAAGAAATTTCTTTCTTTTCTATTTCTTTTTCATTTTGATATTTTACTTTGTAAGTAACTTCTTTTAAACCATCTACACCATATTGAACTATTTTATCTTGTTTTGTTCCTGAACCTGTTGCTACATTTTTTGTAATAGTTTCATAAGGTATTTTTACTTTTTCTACTACTATTTTTTCTATAATAGTATTATAAGTTTCTAGTATTTTTTCTACTGTAACTTCTTTTGAAGTTTCTATTACTTCTGGAAGTTCTATTTCTTCTTCTGTAATTTTTGAAATCTTAATTGTATTATTATCTGGTAACTCTGCTGTTAAATCTGGAGTTACTTTTTCATCTTCTAATAATATAATATGATTTTCATCAAGTACCTCTGAGACCTTTTTCTTGCTAGTTAATACATTCATTTCATATCCACTTGCAAGAATAATTTTAACATTATTTACTTTAATATTTGTAGCTCTAACTACTACTGTCATAATGAAAATAAATAAAATGCTAATTGAAATGATCTTTTTCAGCGATATTGACGCTTTATCATCATTTTTCATATTAAATTTGTTCCCTCCTTTAAAAGCAACAAGTATATTGTACCATTTTTTAGATAATTTGTCAAATTTTATGATATTTTTGCAAGTCTTAGAAGCACATGAGTTTTAAGGTATAATATATTTAATAAAATGTTTTAAAGAGTTTAAGTATACTATATTATATGCCAGCTTGTACCAAAATATGAAAATTTTTCATAAAAAAGAAATTTATTTTAATATATAAATGCAGTTTTTAACATATAATAATATAAATTTGTTATTATTAACAATTTTAAAATTATAAGCCATGTGCATTCATTATATGTTTTTTCTTATTTAAAGCTTGAAAGAACATATGTTAAAAAGCAAGTGGCTACTATAAAACTTATAATTATCTATGAATTGTAATAAAATTAGTTGTAAAATTGTAATAAATTTAGTTATGAAATTTATTGTTTTTTGTGTGTTTTTGTGATATTATAAAATTAATATTTTAAATATTATAAATTTTTTATATAAATGAATAAACATTCATTTATAAGATAGGAGAAAAATTATGTGGTGGATTATTTTAGCAATAGTTGTAGTAATTATTTTAGCTGTTATTGGTTTATATAATAGCTTAGTAACACTAAGACAACGTGTAAAAAATGCTTGGAGTCAAATTGATGTTCAATTACAAAGAAGATTTGACTTAATTCCTAATTTAGTAGAGTGTGTAAAAGGTTATATGGCACATGAGCAAGATACTTTAGCAAAAGTTACAGAATTACGTACTTCATGGGCAAATGCAAAAACTGTTGAAGAAAAAGCTAACCTAGATAATCAATTATCTGGTGCATTAAAAACAATTATGGCTGTTTCAGAAAATTATCCAGATTTAAAAGCTAACCAAAACTTTTCTGAATTACAAGAAGAATTAAGAAATACTGAAAATAAAATTTCTTACTCTAGACAATTCTATAATGACAGTGTTACTAGATATAATACAAAAATAGAGCTATTTCCTTCTAGCATTATTGCTTCAATGTTTCATTTTACAGCTGAAACTTTATTTGTAGCTGAAAGTGATGAGGCTAGAAAAAATGTAAAAGTTGATTTTAGTAAATAATTTTATTAAAAATAATATGCTTATCGTAAAATTCTTATTTTCGAAAGCATATTATTTGTTTAATTTATAAAAATTTAATATATTATTTGTTTAAATTCAAAACTTGATATAAGAAAAAAGATTATTTTATTATTTATTTAAAAAAGGTGATTTTAATATGTACGAAGATATTAGAAAAAATAAAATAAAAACTGGATTTATAATTGCAATTTTTATTTTAGTAATCACATTAATTGTATATTATGTTTGTATGGCTTTTGATTTAGGAGAAGTTTCAATTTTAATTGCATTAACTTTTTCTATATTATCTGCTTGGAGTTCTTACTATTATAGCGATAGAATTATTTTATCACTAAATAGAGCACGTCCTGCAACACATGAGGAAGATCAAAAGTTAGTAAATATTTTAGATGCTTTAATGGTCTCTTCTGGACTTGAATATAGGCCTAGATTATATGTTGTAGAAGATAATCAGCCAAATGCTTTTGCTACTGGCAGAAATCCTAAAAATGCTGTTATATGTGTTACAACAGGTTTACTTGAAAAATTAGATTATTATGAATTAGAAGGTGTAGTTGCACATGAACTTTCACACATTAAAAATTATGATATTCGTTTATCTGCAATTGTAACTGTTATGGTAGGCTTGGTTGTAATGCTTTCTGATTGGGTTTCTAGAATGCTTTTCTGGGGTGTTCGGTGGTGATGATGATGATAATAGACGGAAATCCAATTTTAATGATTTTAGGACTAATTGCAGTTATTATTGCACCAATATTTGGTGAACTAATGAAGCTTGCTATTTCTAGAAAAAGAGAATTTATAGCTGATGCTACAGCAGTAGAATTTACTCGTAATCCAGATGGGCTTATTTCTGCCCTTCAAAAATTGGAAGCTGATACAAATGAGCTAAAAACTGCTAATAATTCTACAGCACACATGTATATTATTAGTCCTTTTAAAGCAAATTTAAAAGGTAAAAAGAAAAGTAATATTTGGTCTACTCACCCTTCTACAGAAGCAAGAATTGAGGCATTAAGAAATTTGAAATAAGTATATAAAAAGTGCATTTCATTATGAAATGCACTTTTATTTTTTAGTTTTGCACTTTTTAGTTATTTGTGATAGTTTACAAAAGTTTAAATATTGTTTGAGCATTTTGATAGGTTGCATTTGCAACTTGTTCTAGTTTTAAGTTTTTTACATCAGCTATTTTTTGTGCCATATATATTACATTTGCTGAATTGTTACGTGTTCCGCGTTTTGGCTCTGGTGCTAAATAAGGGCTATCTGTTTCTATTAAAATTTTATCTAATGGAACAGCATTTATTGCATCTACTGCATTTTTAGAGTTTTTAAATGTAATAGGTCCTGCAAATGAAATATAAAAGCCTAGTTTTATGCCTTCTTTAATTAAGTCTAAATTTAATGGGCAACAATGAAAAATACCTTTGTTAATGACAGAACTAGTTTTTAGTATTTCTAATGTATCAAAAATGGCTTCTCTTGTATGAATTACTATTGGTAGGCTTAACTTATTTGCAAGTTCTATTTGTTTTTTAAAAACTATTTTTTGATTCTCTTTATTTTCTTTATTCCAATAATAGTCTAAACCAATTTCTCCTATGGCTACTACTTTTTTATTTTTAGCAAGTTCTTCAATTTGATTTAATTGTAATTCTAAATTTTGGCTCATATTTTCTTCTATATCTGAAATATCATTTGGAGATATTCCGCAAGTTGCATAAACAAAATCATGTGTATTTGCAATTTCTACTGCTATTTTTGAAGAAGGTAAACTGTAACCTGCACATACCAATTTTGTAACACCAGCTTTATAAACCTGTTTTAATACTTCTTCTTTATCTTCATTAAATTTTTCATCATTATAATGAGCATGTGAGTCAAAAAGCTCCATTATTTTTCTCCTTTTAATTGACATACAAAAAAATTTTTAGTATAATATAGTTAGAAAATGAGAAACCACAAAAGTGGTTGCTAGATTTATATGTTAAAAAAACACATCCAATCAAGCGCAGATGTGTTTTTTTATTGGTTTATCTTTTGCTTAAAATTATTGCTAACGCGATAACTAAGGCAAAAGCTATGACATCTGTTTTTCCCATTTTCTATAATAAATACTATATATTAAATCATACTAAAAATCAAGTATATATAAGTAAATTTTTACTTTTTAATTTTCAAATAGTACTGTAAAACTTGCTACAGCATAATCTTTTAAATGTGAAAGGCTTAAATCCATGTCTATAATTCCATTTATATTTAGTTTGTCTAAGTTGGCAATTGGTTTTCCGCTTTTTTCGTTTATTATTTCTATTTTATTTAAGATATCATCTTGATTTGTAGAAATTTTAGAAGATATTGCTTTAAAAACGGCTTCTTTTGCTGCAAATCTAGCTGCATAATGCTGATATTTCATTTTATTAGTACTTTCACAATAGTTTATTTCATTTTGAGTATATACATTTTTTAAAAATAAATTGCCTTGCTTTTCTATTGCTTCTTTTATTCTTTCAACTTCTATAATATCTACTCCTGTTTGGATTTTCATTAATTAGCTCTCTTTCTGTAAAATATTTTTTTAATTTCATATTGTTCATATAATAAATCATATTTATCTTTTAATTGTTTAAAAATACCATCTAAGTTTTGTGCTTTTCTATTATAGCTTTCTATAATAGTACCTTTTTCATCATTTGTTACTTCGTAGGCCCAATTTTCTTTAGTAAAATTTAAAAATTCATTATATGCTTTTATAATTTTTTTAGTATTAGAAATTTTAAAATTTAATTTTTTTAAATAAATTTTCTGATGTAAGTTATATAAAAAGTGATAAAGCTGCTCGTTTTCATATTTGAATAATAGACTTGTATAATTTTTTATATTAGCTTCTGAAGTCATTAATACAGTACTATTGCTAGAAAAGCCATAGTATGCATATTTTTCTTTATATGTTAATTCTCCTTCTGATGTAATATCATCAATTTGTTCTACTGCAGGAAGGATATGACGATATTTTTCAAATTCCTTTTCAAGGGTAACTAAGTCTGCCGCTTCATTCCAACTATTTTGATTTAAGCAAACATAACTGTATGTAATTAATCTTTCTGTATCTATATTTAATTGCTTTGTAGCTAAGTTAGAGCCTACAATTTCTTTTAAAAATTCTTCAAAACTTTGCATATTATTTAATTTTTGAGTTTGAATTTTTATATTATCATATTCTTTTTGATGTCCTATTTTTGAATGAATATCTCTAAATTTGTAATTAAAGTTTAAAACGTCTGAAAAGTTTTCAGTAGAGTTTAAAACTGTTTTCATTAGCAAAAAACAAATTCCTGTAGAAAAGCAAACAATTTCTACTTTAGATATATCAAAAAATATTCCGTTTTCTTCTCCTATTTTAGCAGGAATGTCTTCATTTAAGCTATATTCAAAAAATGAACAATATTCTTTACTTAATACACTTGCCTTTAACTTGATGTCCATTTTCTCATAGCTTTTAATAGCCTTTTCATTTAAGTTTAAGTTTAGTGTCCAAAATAGTTTATTTTTTATTTGTGGCAAAAAGTAAGAAGCAATACCAATATCTTTTTTACTATTAAATATTTTTAATTTACATTTTTTATTTTTTAAGAGACTATACAAATAATTTGTATAGTCTTTTTCTTTTATTATATATGGATAAATAAAATATGTATATTGATACTTTGTCTTTAGTTCCATAAATTCTCCTCTTCATATTTATAGCTATAAATACTGTTTGACCTGTCCCTAAGTGCTTGAAAACAAGCGGTGGGACCTGTCCCTTTTAATCTGTGTAGTAGTTTAGATTTAAGTCTTCTCCTCTATGCCATTTGTTAATAAATTCTATTACATAGCTATTTTCTAATTTATATGCTGGTGCTATTACTTCTTCTCCTTTTGAATTAATGCAACCCCACATTCCGTTCTTTTTAACACTTGCATAGCCAAATTCATTTTGTTCTTTTGCATCATCGTAAATATAGTCTACTACTACAACTCCGTTTTTGTTAACATAGCCGTATTTTCCATCTTTTTTGCTTAGGAAAATGGTATTTGTTGTAAGTAATTCTATATTTGTTTTTTCTTCAAATTTAAAGTTATAATATTTGTATTCTGAACCTATTCTAATTTGCATATAACCATTTGTTATATTTAGCTCTGATAAAATACCAGTTAATTTTACCTCAAAATCTGTTCCTATAAAGTCTGATTCTGCTTGATTTTTTTTGCTTCCTTCGAAAAATCCTGCATCTTCTCTATAGATAAGTGTTTCATATTCTGGTTTTAAAACAGTTTCTGCATTTATATTTATAACACCATAATTTCCATTTTCTTTATAAATATAGTTATTTTCAAAAGCATATTTCATATCATCATATTTTATTGCTATTTTTTGTTCTCCACTTGTTGTAAGAACTCCGTATTTACCATTTTGTTTAACTAATACGTTTTCTCCATTTATTGAAATAACATCACTAAATTTATCTTTTAAATATGTTGTGCCTTCATTATTTACTAGTTCCCAGCTTTTTCCCTCTTTTACAACATATAAGTCTGAACCATAAATTTGTTTAATATCGTCATATTTTACTTCTAATACTTCTGATTTATCTCTTCCAATAACACCCTTTTTATTACTATCGTTTGTAACAATGTAACCATTTTCAAATTTTTCAGATATTGGTGTAATTGCTTTGTATGTATTTTCTATAATAATTGAGCCTATGTTGTCTACTAAGCCTAATTTTCCATCTTTTTTAGTTAGAAAACTTTTTCCAACACCTTTTAGGGCTTCTATAGATTCATATTCACATTTTAAAAGTTCTTTTCCTTTATAATCTGCTAGACCATATTTATTGTCTTTTTTAACTAATAATACATCAGTTTCATAAGATAAATTATTACTGCTATCATAATTTTCTAATGCTGTAACTTCGTCATAATCTGTAATTATTTCTTCATTTTTGCTATTTAGTACCTTTGTTTTATATGTATTTTTGCTATAGTCTACATCATAAGTACATAAAAATACATCTTTTTTATTATCTGGAATTATAATTGCTTCGTCATATTCTGGGTTTATAATTATTTCACCTTTTGAGTTTATAACCCCCCATTTTCCATTTGTATATACTGAATAGTATGCATTTGCAACTGGTTTTTCATTTGTTTTATTACCGCTAAACATTTTTTTGATGCTACTTATTGCCATTATTATTACAATAAATACTATAATAACTGCTATAACTTTTTTTATGTTTAGCTTTGGCTCTGAGCCTTGGTATCTTCTTCCTCTACTATTACTCATGAATTACCTCCAAATTAATAGCGAATGTGCTAAATTTTATGGCGTTCGCTATAAAGTTTGCTAATACAAAAATATGATATAGTATTAGCTATTTTTCTAGCTATACTATATCATATTTATACATATTATGACAAGAATTTTATTAAATTTTAATTATATTATGGTTATTTTATAGTCCCTCTGTAAATGTCAATAATTTATGTCGTTTTTTGGCAAAAAAATTTGTAGGTTTTTGGCAAAGATTTCTTGGGGGAAAATTTCCCCCTTTTTATATTTTTAGAATTTAGAAAAACATTTTGCTAAATTATCAACAAATGCTTCAACATTAATTGTTTTGTCTTTTTTTATAGTTTTAAAATATGCATTTTTACATATATCTATAACATTGTCCTCTTTGAATTGCTTATTTTTCAAGAAATACAGGCTATTACAAATGTTTTCAATATTAACTATATCATAAGCAATATCAGCAGTACAAATCATTAAGTACTGTTGTAAGTCTTTTTCCTTGAAAAATAATCTTAGTTTTTCTATAAAATCATTTGTATCAAGTGAGTAATATTCATAAATATTTACACAAAAGCTACAAACACTAGCTTTAAATATATCTTTAATACACAACATTATTATCCCTCTTTTCTAAAACTTTATCTTTAATTCTATATGAATTACCTTTTATATTAAATACATAAGAGTGGTGAAGTAACCTATCTAAAATTGCAGATGCAAGGGTAGCATCAGATAAAACTTCTCCCCACTTTGAAAACTGTTGATTTGAAGTTACAATAGTAGAATATCTTTCATATCTTTTAGCTAATAGTTGAAACAATAAATTAGCTCCAGTTTTATCAACAGGAAGATAACCGTACTTCATCAATAATTAGCAACTTATATCTGTTATATTGCTTAATTTTATCAACTAATCTATTCTCGCTATGAGCTAAGGAAAGTTGAGAAATTAAGTCATGACAAGAAATGAAATATGTACTAACTCTATTTTTAGCAGCCTCTATACCAATAGCAGTAGCAATATGAGTTTTACCGAGTGCCAGGAGAGCCAATAAGTAAAATATTTTTCTTTTCTTCAATAAATCTAAGAGAAGCAAGCTCCATAACTTGGTCCTTATTAATAGAAGGTTGAAAAGAAAAATCAAAATCCTCAAAAGTTCTATAATATGGGAAATGAGCAATTCTAATATTAAATTGAGATGAACGTTCCGATTTATTAGCTATTTCAAGCTTAGTAAGATAGTACAGAGCATCCAAAAAAGGAATTTTTTCATTATTAACCTTATCAACATATTCAGATAAACATTCAGCAATTTTATCTAATTTTAAAATATTTAAATTATTTACAACTTCTTTATATTTCATGTATAAACCTCCATTACAATAAATTATCATACTGACTTAAATTTTCAGCAATAAATGCTTGAATTTTTTCATCATTAGAATTTTTAAGAAGATCGCTGACTAATATATCTTTAACATCATCGATATTGTAATTTAAAGGATTATTAGAAATTTGATGACAACGGACAAAATTTGTGTTATCATAAATATATAGAGAATTATCCTTTTCGACTACATTTAAATCGAAACCGATATATTTTACAGGAACAGAATATTTATTGCCTTTATATGAAATCATAGAATCTTTAGGAACTTTTCTAGTCTGGCGGTTAGATAAGTAAGAACTAAAAATTTTATTATTTGGTAAATGCAATAAGTATTCTTTTTCATAAGTGAAAACTTCATTAACAATACGGTTATGAGACTGAGAAACTTCGTTATTAATATTATCATTAAAAGTATTAACAATTATTTCCAAATCTTCAACTGTTTCAAATTCATGGTTATATGCTAATAGTCTATCACATAATTTAGCTAGAGCTTCTACAGAACCTTTAGACTGAGGTCTTCTAGGTCTGCACGGAATCGGATTAAAAGCCATATCTTTAGCAAACTGCTTTATTTTTTCATTAATTCTATCATGCTTTCCCATTTTAGCAGCATCAACAATTGATAACATATTGTCAAACCAAATATCCTTAGGAATGCCACCAATATACTGAAAGGCATAAATTAGCGAATTAATTACTGTATCTTGCTTTTTATCAAGAGTAAGCTTACAATATTTCTTCTCAGAAAAAGGCAATGTAAAAAGGAAAATATTAAAAGTTATGAGTTCACCAAATTTATTAGTTAAAGAAAAATCTTCTTTCCAATCTACTTGTCCAACTTTTCCAGGAACTTTAGGAACATGTATAGTAGCTTTCTTTGGCTTATCATTTTTATGTTTTCTAACATAATTTTTAACTAGACCATATTTTCCAGAATAATCGGTAGTATCAATTAAAAAATGGTAAATAGCAGATGCAGTAATTCTAGCAATATCTAATTTAGCATTAACAATATCAACATATGGATCAAGAATAGACTTATGTTGCTTTAAAGGCAATTGTATTCCATTTTCTATTTGTTGTTGTAATTCATATCTTTTTTTAGCAGTTCTCCAATCACAACCACATTCTCTTGCAATACCGAGCGAAGTTAGGTTTCATCTGCAATCGTATCACCTCCTTTAGCAGATTATCTAATTTTTCAAACGTCATTTGTATCATCACCTCCTAGTATACATAATTTATATTATACCATGGATTTGAGATACAAAAAATATGTAGGAAAAACGACATTTTTTTTGCCATTTTCCTACATAATATTTTACCATTTACAAAAGTCAAATTACAGTGCTTATCTTAAAGACCCGCACCGCAGACCACCACCGCACGAGCAGAAGTATAGATTGTGATGCCTCCCCCGTTGTACCCGTGTATGGCGCCATCATGGTTGAAGAACCCGAACAACTTACTTGAATAATTCCTGCAAAACATAGGGTCCCCATCCGAGTATTGAAATGACCAACCATTGGCTCCTTTCCAAACTGCTGTTTCATTCATTGCGTCTCCCGGTTTTGATGTTTTTGAATCTGTGTATGAGTCATAATATCTTGGATCAGCATTCTTGATCGTACTCATCATATTTGAAGTAGCAGAACTAAAAAATCCAGATACCAATTCACATGAGCTATCTGCCATTTGAAATATTCCTGAATCATTTCCTGATATACTTTTACTAGCTTCTGCTGGAACTTCTCCATATATTGATGTTGCTAGCATTGCTGCTGTTCCCCATTCTGTATTTTTTGCCATATGGCAATCTAAGCCATTTCCGTCTCCTTCTTCTAAATAACTTGATGTTTGTATTTTTGCTGTTAGTCCTAATGTTCCTCCTTCTTTTTCCATATTTCTTATTCCTATAAATAAGTCGTTTGCGAATATAGTATCACTTGTTGTATAGCTTTTTCCTCCTTTATTTGCTTGGAAACCTGCATTTGATGTTAACGGCATTGCCATAACTGCAAGTGCCATTATTACTAATATTTTACTTATCAATTTTTTCATTTTCATCTTCTCCTTCTCTATTTTTATTAAAATTTAATTTTTATATAAATTTATTTTTTAATTTTTGTTTTGAATTTTAACTATTTGTACTTTTTTACCTTTTCATTTTGTTTTTCATTTTTACGTTTTATATTTTCTATTTAAATTTACTCTTCATTTTGTATTTCATATTTGCTTATCCAATAGCCTTTTAAGTCCTTTCCTGCAAATGTAAAGCTTTCTGGTATTTTGTATCCTACATCTGCTGTTGTTTGGCTTACTGGTATATATTTTATATCTATTCCTTCTGCTTTTGGATATGCTACATATTCATATCTTGGTATATATGTCCAATAGGTTATTAATTCTTTACCTGATTCATTTTTACCTTTTGTTACTATATTTGCCCATATCTTTTTATCGTAGTTGTACCAATTTGATGGTGGATTTATTGGTTTTCCTTCTGAGTCTACTTCTATTAAATTTCCTATTTTCTCATTTCCTCCATCTTCATCATATGTTACATAGTAGGTATTACTTGTACTAAATCCTCTTAAATCTATTTCTATATTTTGTGTTGTTTTAGCTGCCTTTACATTTCCTGTTAATTTTCCTTCTGTTTCATTTAATACTAAAATATCATGCTCTTTATTTGTATCTACATTTTCTAGTTTATATGGTAGATTTACTCCACTTATCTTTTTTTCTCCATCTAAGAATATTGTATATGTTCCACTTGGCTTTGATGTTGTTACAGTTAATTCTTGTTCTCCTTGTTGCACCATTGTTCTTTCTGTTACATTACTATTTGAATCTTGTATTTCATATTTACTTATCCAATAGCCTTTTAAATTTTTATTTTCTCCTTCTCCAAATGTGAAGCTTTCTGGTATTTTATATCCTTCATCTGCTTTTGTTTGTGTTGATTTTATATATCTTACATCTACGCTTTCTGCTCCTGAATATGTTATATATTCATATCTTGGTATATATGTCCAATATGTTATTTCGCTTTCATTTACTGTTACTAGGTTTGCCCATATTTTTTTATCATAGTTATACCAATTTGATGGTCTATCTACTTTATCCATTCTTCCATATATTGTTTCATTGTTTCCGTTTTCATCATATATTACGTAATAGGTGTTTGCTTCATTAAATCCGCTTGTATCTACTTCTATATTCTTGCTTGAGTCATTTGCTTCTACTACTACATTTCCTACTATATTTTTAGTTGTTTCACTTATTAAAAGTACTTCGTGTGATTCTGTTGCTGGTATATTTTCTATATCATATGGTAGTTCTACTCCATTTATATTTTTTTCTCCATCTAAGAATATTGTATATTTTCCACTTGGGTTTGATGTTGTTACGTTTAATTTATTGTCACTTGTTCCTATTACTACTAATTTTTCTAATCCTGTGTTTGTTGAGTCTTGCACTTCGTACTTACTCATCCAATATCCTGATAATGGTTTTTCTGCAAATGTAAAGCTTTCTGGTAATTTATAGTCGTCTAAGTTTATTGTTTCTTCATCTTTTCCTTGATACTGATTATTTACATCTACAAATTTTATATCTACTGTTTCATTTGCTTTTTCTTCGTCTCCTATTTTGTACATGTATCTTGGTATCCATGTCCAATATGTTACTTGATCTCCATTTACTGTTGCTAAGTTCGCCCATTTTTGATTTTCATAATCATACCAGTCTGTTGGTGCTGCTACTTTATCTAATCTTCCATATACTGTTTCATTATTTCCACTTGCGTCATAAGTTATATAGTACGTACATTTTGGATTAAATTTCATTAGTTCTGGGGTATTGTAGTATGTTTCTCCTACCTTTTTGTACTCACTTTGTGGCAACTCTATTGGTGGCTCTGGTTCATCTAATTTTGATGTTACATTTAAGTTTTCGTCTACTTGTACTATTATTGTTTCATCTATTCTTGATGATGGTTTTTCATACTGTATTACTCCTGGAAATCTGTCTTCTACCTCCCCTGTTGTACTTCCACTTATTGAATTCTTTTCTTCTTGTTTTGTGTAGTTTTTCTTTACTTCTTCTACTACTGCACTTACTGTTACTTTGCTTTCATCATAGCCATTTCTTAATAGTAATGCTGTTATTGCTAATCTTACTTCTTCCTCTTTTTCTGCCTGTGCTTGTCTTCTTGCTGCTTGTTTTGCTGCATTTATTATTCCGTCTTGTCCAAATATTAAGTTTATGCTTATTCCTGCTAATATTAAAAGCACTACTATTGTTACTACTAATGCTATTAGGGTTATACCTTTAGTAGTAGAGTTTTGGCTATTTTTTAATAGCTTTTTTGTTTTCCTTTGCACTTTTCTATTTCTCCTTTTTCTTTAGATTTTTTAAAACATACCTAATATAAATAAGGTATGTTTATTAGGTTAATTTAATTATAAGATATCATGACATTAAATGTCAATATGAATTATATAGAAAATATGACATAATTTGTCAAGGTGATATTGTTATGATTAGAGAAAAAAGGAATGAATTAGGTCTTACACAAGAAAAAATGGCATCAGATCTTAATATTAGCTTAAGACAATATGTTAGAATTGATAATGAATACTGTTTTCCTAGAAGTGATATTTTAGGTAAATTAATTAGTACTTTAAATTTATCTAATGAAGAAATTGGAGAATATGTGCGTTCTTTTATTGATAAAAAAGCAAAATAATAAAAATAATAGCTATTATATTAAAAATATAACAACTATTATTTTTTTGTACTTTAGCCTAAGAAAAAACATATTGCAAAATTCATTGGGTGCGTGGTATATAATTTTAGACTATAATTTTAGACTATAATTTGTATTAAACTATACCTTTTTCTAAACTTTTTTATTTATTTTAAAAGCAATTACTGTCATGTCGTCTTTTTGCATTCCAAATTCGTTATCTATTGCTTCATTTAAAATCATGTTTGCAATTTGTTTTGCATCATCTGTTTGAATATCTTCTAACAAATATTTTACCCAAAGTTCTTTATTTATATATTCTGTGTTTGATTCTATAATACCATCTGTGCACATTACTAAAATATCTCCATCTTGAAGGTCATAGTCGTATACAACTAAGTCTGCATTTTCTAGTATTCCTGTAGGTAAACTTAAAGATTTTAAAAGCTGCACTTCTTTGTTTCTTTTTATATATGTTGGGCAGGCTCCATTTTTTATAAATTCCATGTTGCCTGCATATAAATCTAATATTTCAATGTCTAATGTTGCATACATATCTTCTTTTGTGTTTGCTATTAAAGTTGAGTTTATTAAGTTTAAAGATACCTCTTTATCAAAGCCTGCTTTTAATAATCTTTCTAGCATTTTAATTGCTATTTTACTACTTTTCATTGCTTCTGGACCCGAACCCATTCCATCACTAATAGCAAGTAAATACTTTCCATCTTCTAGTTTTGTTTCTATATGACTGTCTCCAGATACTAGTGAACCTTGCTTTGTGGTAGTTGCAACTCCAATTTGTAGTTTATAATTATCTTGTGAATAATATGTAAATTTACAAGCTTTTCTTTCTTCTCTTAAACCACATTCTTGGGCTTGTATAATAAATTTATGTTCAAATACTTTTTCTAGAATTTTTGATATTTTTTTAATACCACATTTTTTTCCATCTATGTCATCACATAAATTAGTATATACTTCTATAAAATATCTTCCAGAATTATTTTGTTTTATTTTTATGTTATTTACTGAAATTTCTTTTTGCTCTAATAATGCCATTATTTCTTTTTTCTTATCTTCAAATTTATCTTTTTCTTCATTTTGCATTTCTTTTGCCATAGATGATATTGCTTTAGATACGCCATCTAATTGCGAAGACACACCTTTTTTGCTTTCTTCCATTTTCTTTTTCCAAATGAAGTTCATTTTACTAATACGGTAAGAGTAATTTATGGCTTTTATCATTTTAGAAACTTCATTTTGTACTTGCTCATCTTTTTCTTTAAAGCCTATAATATAGTGATTTTGCTTTTCAAAAATATCTACTAGTTCTTTTTCTGTTATTAGCTCTTGCTTTAATAAATGTTCAAATATTTTATCTACTATTTCATCTCTATTTTCTAAAATATCTTCATAAAGTATATTATTTTCTAGTTCTTCTAGGTTTATTTCTAATTCTTGTCTAAATATTTGCTCATTTGATAGTTCTTGCTGTTTTAAGTCTTTTTCATCTAAAATAGTACTTGCCGCTTCTTCATAACTTTTAGCTAAATCGCTAATTGCTTCTGACATACTATTTAATTTTAATATAGTGTCTTGATTTTCGGTTAAAGTTCTAGTTGTAGTTTCTGGAAGCAATTTATTTTTTCCATATAAGTCTTCGATATTTATTTCAAATTTTTTTGGAACTGCAAGTAATCCTAAAAATGCAATTAATATTTCTTGAAACATTATAACTGGAATGGTATTTCCATTTGATACATAGCTTAACAATACATTTCCTAATGCAAAGCCTACTACAACTCCTATTTTTCCTAATCTATAAAATAGCCCTGCAAGCATTCCTGAAATTGCATAAGCTGCTACCATTACTGGATTACCATTTTGTATTATTCCTAAAACTACTCCTATAGTAATTCCGCCTGTGGCTCCTACTAACATTCCATTTTTCCAGCCTAATATTAAAACTAATAATATGCATAAAATATTTCTTACACTAAATCCAAAAATACTAAAGTTTCCTAAAGCACAAATTGAAATTGCTAATAGTAAACTGGTTCCCATTACTTCTTCTATTGAAAATGCCTTTTTTGTTCCAAATTCTTGAAGCATGAATATTGAGTTTGCAAATATTTTATAAAATATGTAAGATGAAATTGCAAGCATTATGCTTGTTAGCAAATCATAAATATAAAAACTTCTAAAAAACATTGGTACTATTTGAGTAATAAGAACTGCTAAAAATAGATGCATTCCTAATCTTCTTTTTTCGTTTACATTTTCTACTTCTTTTGGTCTTTTTAATAGTACAAATACAAAGAATACTAGTGTTGTTAAGAAATATATTAAAAGGCTATTTGCGCCAAATGAAATAAAAGATCCTATTAAGGTTAAAATATATGTAACTCCTATTGACTTATAATTACTAAGCATTGCAGCTAAAAAGCTTATGGCAAATGGACTAATACTTAATAGTATATTTTCATTTTGAAAGCCTACCATTGATAATGCAAATGCCACAATAAAAAGAATAATATTTTGCAAGTTAAATAAACCTTTTAAAATCTCTTTAATAGGCATTTTTTCTTGCTTTATTGTTTGCTCTTCATTATTTATTTGTTCTTGTATATTTTTTTGTATATTTTGAAACACTTTGTGACCACCTCTAACTTTTTTAATTTGCTTTTATTGTAGTACAAGCTGTTTAAAATATTTGTCATTTTATAGACACAAATTAAAAAAGTTTTCTTCTCATTTTGCCATCTTTTGTGTTTATTATACTTTTTAAACTTTTTTCTGTTTATTATTTTATCGTAAAATGTTTAAAAATACAAGGTTTTATCAATATTTTACATACAAAAATTCCAGTGATTTCTCACTGGAATTTTTATCTTCGGATTCGAGCATCCTCTTTTAATTAGCTTTTGAACCCATCCATTTTTTAATAAATATAATTCCTACTGCTAATATAGAAGCTACTGCTAATGCAATTATTATATATATAATTTGTGTTAGTCCAAATGGTGGAATTACAACTACTGTTTCTGCTTTGCTACTGTCTACTTCTGAAGGTATTTTGGTAGGGTCTTGGTTACCTACAATTGAATATGCCATTCTTCTACCTACTGTATTAGATGTTGCAATAATTTCAGAAATATTTTCATAAACCTTATTATCTGTTTCAGAACCGCTATAAATTATTTGTGATAATAATAAGTCTTTAGTTGTATTTTCACCTGGTTTTAGGCTTTTATTTAACTCTGTAGTAACTATAATATTATTATATAAGTTTGTTTTATCTTTTATGCTATTATTAACTAATCCGTCTATAATTGTACCGTTTGTAGATTTTGCAAGTGTCCAACCTGAGTTATTTGATTCTTTATATTGTAAGTTATTTGCTACATAGTCTATTACCATATTCGCAGATGTTGTTACTTTGTTATCTTCTGATGCACCAGTTGCTACATAATAGAAGTCTTTATTAGCATAGTCTGTTTCACTTACGTTGTTAACTATTAATTGATAAGAAATTTCAACAGTTGCTCCATGCGCAATTTCTGAATCTATTATTGCTTGTATTAATCCATTTCTTCCATTTTTATAAAGTGAATTAATTAAGTCGTTAATTTGTGTTCTATATGAATAACGATTATATGACTTATTTGTTTTACTTTGGCTATAATATTCTTCATATTTATTGTTTTCCATTTGTTTAGATAAATTATATGGGTTACTTGCAAGCCAAGATAAATTATTTACAGATTTGTTTGCGTCAAATATTACTTGACCATCTTCTAAAGTTAATTTTATGTTAGTTACTTGTTTATTAAGTTCTAGCTGAGCTTTTGGTCTTTCTGTAAGTCCAAAGTCTACATAGTTTAAAACATATTTTCCGTTTGTATCGTTTTCAAATAAGTATTTATCATTACCATTGCTTTGTGTATTATTACCATCTGTTTGTGTTCTATCATATTCTACTTCTATTTTTATAATTGGTGTTTCTGCTACCATGTTTGTATTTGTAATTAGTTCTTGTATCATGCTGTTATTAATATTTTGTGCATAAGGTGATGCTAAAACTTCCGCATTATGGTTAGTTACATTTGATGTGCTATAGTTGTTTACTGTAGTTCTTCCTTGGAATGTTTCAGGTGTATATGTAGTGTTTCCATCTAATGTTCTACCAGTATTAACATTTTTATTGTCCCATAAGTCTTTTGCATCTGATAAATTTGTACCTTTATTAGCACTTAATTTATCTGATTCTAAGATATTGTAGTATTCATCTGTATATTCTGAAACTGTTATATTGTTTTTTAAATCTTTGCTATATACTGTTGATTTAAAGTCTTGCCCATTGTATGATACCGCATTACTTCCATCTTTTTCTACTGTTAGAACAGTGTTATTATTATTTCCGTATTTAAATCTAACAATATAATTTCCTGGAATGTACTCTTTAAATTCATATGTTCCATCTTCGTTAGTTGTAGTTTGCTGCCATACATACTCGCTTCCATTTGATAGTTTTTCTACTAATTCTACTTCTACGCCCGCTATTCCAATTTCGTTTGATTGCCTTATACCATCTCCAATTATTGCATTGTTTACATTTTGTGTTCTTTCATCTTCCCAAACTGTACCTTTTAAATATCTTATTGCGTTTTCATCTATGAGAACTTTTATACTTTTTGCTCTATCTGTATCGTCTTCAAAGTTTTTCTCATATCTTTCTCCAATTAAATCTTTTGATTTCAAGTTACCTGGTGTTGAGTTGTTATCAATAATTCCTGCTACTGTATTGTTTCCATTAATTGTTACATTATTTGGTAGTTTTGTTTCATTTTTATAATAACTTCTATAGCCATTAATTTCAGCATAATTTTGTTTTAAGCTATTGTTATCATCTAATATAACTGGTCCTTTATTATCTGAATTTACTTTAAATGTTAAATAAATGTATGCTTCTTCTCCTGTTTCTAATTTTTTACTATTTAATCCATGTACATATACAGAATTATATTGCTTTTCTAAGTCTGATTGTGATGCATCTCCATAAATGCTTTTTCCACAGTAAGTACCATTTTCATTTTGAGTACTTGAATAAGTACTATTAATATTTTTTGCATAATTTATTTCTTTTAAGTTTAAATTATTAATCATATTATAATAAGATTTTTCTGGCAATAATAATTCTTCATCTATACCATTTGCATTATACATTACCCAAGAAAGGTTAGGCATATATGTATAGTCTTTATCATAATAGTCTACTACTTCTGTAATTTCATTTAAAATACCTTGTGATATATTTCTAATAGAAATTTTATATGTAACATATAATTCTAATTCTTTACCATATAAATTTGTATTTGCTGCTCTAAATTCATAATCTGATTTATATATTTCTCTATTATAATTAGAATTATAATAGTTTTCATAGTCTTGCATTCTTATTTCAATGCTCCAATAATCATCATTTGAAGAACGTTTGTCATATGTATATACTTCTGTTTTTCCATTTATTCTTGTTGCTGCACGATAAATGTCTTTTCTTAATGCTACATTATTTAGTTGTCTTCTCCATAAGCCAGAGTTTACATAGTATTGACCATTATATATTGGTGGCATTGTTCCAACTCCTGGAATTACTGTGCTTTGTGTATCAACCACAAATTTATTATATACTGGGTATAAATCTATGTTTTCATTTTCATAAGGTGATGCTGTAGAAGCTTCTATTTTGCAATCTTCTATATATTGTAATTTTTTCCAAATAACTTCTTGTTCTTCACTGTTTTTTGCATTTTCATTTACAATGCTTTGATAAATTGAAATTAAAGCATTTTTATCTGGGTATTTATAATTTTTTGTTATATATTCTTTAATTTTTTTACTAATTAATCCTTCGGTAATAGAATTTCCTTTTACTATATTTCCGTTTTCATCAATTACATATGCTTCATCTATTAGTCTTGGTCCTACTGCTTTATATGTACCATTTTCTTGTAATTCATATCCTAATAAATCATTTATAGAAAATGTTTCATTATAGTCTTCTACTAGTTTTCCAGTTTTTAAAGAGTTACTAGATTTATAGTTTTTTGGTGATGAGCCAATTTCTGCAAATTTGTTATTATATGCAGTTCTTATGCTTGAACTTTCTGATGTTTTTGAAGTTATAGCCCATATATCTGTATTATAAAGTTTAGCATTTACCATACTTTGTACAGAGTTTTGATGACTTCCATTTCCTGTTACTAAATAATCTGTAGTCATATAAATTTGTCCATTATATTCAAATGTAACATAATACTTTTGGAAAACATCTAGTCCATCAAATTGGTAATAGCCATTTTCGTTTGTAAGTTTTGAATTAACTCTGTTTAATAGTTCTTCTTGTGATAATTCTTTTTTATCTACTTCAGATAATAGCTCTGCTACTTTTGCTTGTGGTTTTCCATTATTATATTGAACCTTTCCATTTGCATCTGTTATACATTCATATAAAGTTACTTTTACATTAGGAATAACTATGTCTGCTTCTGTTTTAATACCATTTGATAAGTTTTCTTTGCCTTCGGGTACGTCTTCCCAAGTATAGCCCCCTAGTTTCATAGTTATATCTGTAGTAATATCATCTATGTTGCCTTTTAAGTTTATATTTAATTTGTATAAGCTTCTTTCTCCCCATGCATCTATTACATCTTGTTGTTTTAGAGGGTTTTCTGTTACGTTCCAACGGTATTCAACTGTACAAGAAGTTAAATGACCATATTCAGGGTGATAGCTATTACTATGTGATGTTTGGATAGGTGTTGCAACTAATTGGTGTCCTTGTAAGTTACATTGAATTGCATAAACAGTCATATAAGAATATTCTACATTTACATTAATGTATTTTACTTTTTTATCACTGCTTGAAACACCAGCATTTGGATTTTTTATTTTAATATAGAATTCCTGTGAGCTAGCTGGATATGAGTTTTCTGTTTTATCTACATATCCATTTTCTTCTAATGGATTAAAGAATTGTAGTTTATTTTCTTTACCATTTTGAATATAGCTTACAATTTCTAGGTTTTTAATAAATACTTTTTTGTCTTTATCATTATAGCCTTTTACAACCATATTAGAAATTCCAGCAAATTTGGCTGTCTCTGAGTTTCCTTCTACATAATCTATTTTATATGGTCCTAAAATTAAAACTTGTTCTTCTTGGTCTACGCTTACTTTTATTTCTTCAGTGGTGTCTTTTAAAAGATTATTTACATTTTCTTTTAATTTGTTTTCATAGTCTTTATAATCCATTGCTTCATTTTTTAGCTGTTCTGCCATATCTATATATGTAAATTCTGCGCCACTTTCATAAAAGTTTTCACCTTTATTCATATCAGGATTTAACCATATTGCTACTTGTCTTACTTCTTGGCTAATATTTTCACCTTTTGTAAAGCTGCTTGTAGAGCCATATGAATATACTCCGTCATAAGGTGCTATGAAATTGTTTGGTGCTGTAACTATATATGCTCCAGATGGTACCATTTCTGAGTGATTATTAACACATTCATAATAAGTATTTGAATAACGTTTTGCTGGAAGAGGAGCCATACAACTAGAAGAACTAACACTACCAGTTGTTCCTTGTAATGCTTTAATTGTTGCAACTCTTTCCAACCCAGTTTTTAAACTAACACCTTTTTCTATACAATATAGTTGTGCATTACCTACTGTTGGAATAAATACTTTATTTATATTGCTAGGTAGTGCTTCAACCCAAAGGCTTCCATTATCATCATGTGCTCCATCTGTTTTTATGGTTCCATTAGCTTGTGAGCCATTTATTGTAAGTGCTTCTTTTGTAAGTTTAGCTACTTCTTTAATTTCTTCTCCATTTATTTGAATTAAAGCTGCAAACATTATTGTTAATGTAATAAATACTGATAGTATTCCTACTGTAAGAAGTGCTATTTTCTTTTTACTATTCATTTCTTGCCTCCCCTCCTATAATACGTCTTCTTCTTTAAAGCTTCTTTTTATTACTAACATTCCAATTATTATAATGAATAATACAGCTAGTATTAAACCTGAATAAACAATTATTGTACCGGTTGCTGTAGAAAGTATAATGTCTGCTTTTGATATATCGTCTTCGGCTTCTATCATATTAGCTTCTATTGAATCTATATCTGGCTCTCCATATTCATTATAAGCTTCATAAATTTCTGCATTATTATTGATAATTGTTCCCATATTGTTATCTGTAATTTGAGCTGTTAAAATAAGTGTTATTTCTTTGCTTTCGCCTGGCTTTAAAATAGTATTTTCTAGGCTAGTATTATATACTGCATTGTTGCTGTCTGAAATATACCAGTCTTTGTTTAGCTCTGAACTAAATTTAGTATTTTTTGGTAAATAATCAACTATTTTCTTAGCATAGCCTTCAAGCCCACCTTCATTTGTTACTACTATTTTATATTCAATAGCAATATTACTTTTGTTAACATCTCTTTTAAAGATTTCTACTTTTTCTAGTTTTGAATTATTTGTATTATATGTTTTTGTTCCAGATGACGAAGTATTTACTGTAATTTTATTAATATACTTGTCTATTTTTAAGTCAAATTTGTTTGCAACATATAAACCAATATCTATATCTCTAACATTTTCGTTTGTTACATTTATGGTGTTTGTTACTCCTGCATGAGATTGTTTTTCATTTAATGTAACTAGCATTGAAACTGCATCTGAGTTATAGCTTGTACTAATGTTTTCTTTTTGATAGTCTGTAATGTTATATTTACCAGCATCATATAAGAAAACTATTATATAATTTCCTTTTTCTAAGTTAGTAAATTCATAGCTTCCATCTGCTAAAGTTTTAGTTGTTTTTTCTGTTCCATCTTGTATATCTTTTACAATTTCACTATTTTCTCTTTTAAATAGCATTACTTCTATTCCTGATAATAATTGTTCTGTTTCTTCTCTTTGACCGTTTCTGTTTTCGTCTAACCATGCTACACCTGTAATTTTATATTGTGCATTATTATTAGTAATTTCATTATTGTTTTCATTGTTATCTTTATACAATTCTGGATTATATTCTATAATAGTAGTAATACTATTTGATGTTTTGCTTTCTATTCCTTGTGCAGTAATAGAACCTGAATTGTTAACTGTTTTATCTTTTTTATTTTCATCTAATAAATCTGCTTGTGCTGTAATTTTTACTGTTTCTGTAGCACCTTGCTCAAATTTTGTCCATCTTACTTTTGCTGTATTTCCTAATGTAGAATTTGCTTCTTGCATTTTGCCTTTATTTGTGTATTGTAATTTTTTAAATGTTAATCCTTCTGGTAATACATCTTCAAATGCAACATCATTAGCATCTGAATCACCTATATTTTTTATAACAAATTCATAAGTAATTTCTTTTGCTTCTTTTAAATATTTTTCTGAAGATGAAGTTTGTGTAATTTCAAATTCTGGTGCACCAACATGATATTTTATTAAATTAGATATTTGCTCTTTAGTTTCATTAGAAGATGCTTTTGCAATAAAATTGAAATCACCTGTGAAGCTATCTATTTGAAGATTTAGTTTTATACTTTGTAGGTAGTTTGCTTCTAATTTTGGTATATTAGCTATTACAGTATTATTTTGAACTTGAATATAGTTTTGATTGTTTCCGTCTTTGTCTGTATAGCTTGTTTCATTTATTTTTATACCATTTGGAATATTTATATTTATTACTACATTATTTAATTCTTCTTTTGGTTCTAGAATTAAGGTAGCATATAGTATATTTCCTTTATTAAGTGTAGCATTTTGGTCTCTTGGTACAGATAATGTTAATGCTAATTTTCCTTCTACTTTTGTAAGTATATATTCAATTGAGTCAACTGCTTTTTCTATGTTTTGTGCTGTTACATTTACTTTATTAGATATGCTTCCTAGTGTTCCTTGTGTCATTTTAAGGTCATAGCTTGCTTCTAATGTTTTATTAACATCTATATTTCCAAGCAAGATTTGTATTGTTTGTTCATTAGAGTCTACATATAGCTGTTCTGAAGAATTATATTTAGTATAAATAGTTCCATTTGGAACTGGAATATTTAATACTACATTTTTTATTTCTTCTTTTCCTATATTTTTTACTTTTACAAAGAATTTTACAATTTGCTCTTCTGTAACTTCTGCATTTTCTTCAACATTAGAACTTAAAGTTACTTCTAGTTCTGGAGATTTTTCTGTTAGTATACCTAATGTACCTGATATTTTTGTTTCTCCAATAGTTGCTTCCCCTGTTTTATTATTATAATATACCTTGTACATTTCGTATGAGCTATTATCTGTTCCTATGTTTTCTGGTAGTTCTACTTTATAGTTAAATGTAATTTGTGTTCCTTTTGCTACTTCTCCTGATATAACAATAAGGTAACTTTTTATGCTACTTAAATCTTCTATTTGTTCTTTCCATTCATTTGAAGTACTATTTGCTTCTTTATTTGTACTATAATATATTTTTACTTGTTTTTCATCTATTCCATTGACTTTTATTTTTTCTACCATTGGCATTGTAAATGTGCTTCCTAAAGCTTCTCCATCTACTTCTTTGTTATTTTCAAATGGTAATCTTCCCAAAATAGATACGTTTTCAATAGAATTTTCGTAATTGTTTGTAACTATTCCTTGTATATTTATTGTTTTCTTTTCTGATTTTGCTGGTATAGTTACTTGTTTATTTTCACTGTTTAATGAGATTAATTCTGAGTTTTGGCTATCATAACCAGTTATTCTATTAATTGCTGAAACTCCATTTGGTGCTACTATATTAATATTAGTAGTTGCTATGCCTCTTGCTATAGTTTCTTCAGTAGAAGTTTCGTATAAATTTGTGTTTTCATTTGTGTAATACATTGTTATTTTTTCTTCTTTGCTTGCTGCAAATTTATTTAAAGTAATATTTGCATTAATAATTATGTTAGCACCTTTTGCTATTACGTTTTTTGCTACATTTTTTATAGTTTCTGTATAATTTGTTTGTGTTCCTTTTAAAGTAATTTGAATAACTTGTTTATTGTTTTTTGTAATTACTTTTTCATCTGCTATTTTTAATTCATCATCTAATAAAATATTAATATCTTTAATATCAACTTTTTCTATTTCACCTGGTAATTCTATTTCTAATGTTGGATTTTTATATAAAGCATATTCTGTGCTAGATGTATTTAGAACTACCCTAATTTCTACATTTTCGTTTTCTGTTACGGTTGATAAATTTTTACTTTCTTCTGATATAGTAATTTCTGCTTTGCTTACTGGTTCTGCTAAAGAAATTGTAGTATCTACTTGTGCGTTATTTCCATTATTTTGGTTAATTAAACCTAATTTCATTTTAGTAAATTGTTCCATTTGTTCTTTAGAATATGTTTGCTCTCCTGTTATTGCTTGTAATATTTTTACTTCTAAATTTCCTATTTCTAATGGTTTACTAGTTTTTATTTGAATTTCTTGTATTTTAGCTTCTAAAATGTCTAAAATGTATGTATTATTTTCTAATTTTGTATTTTTGTTTATTGTTCCTATATTTGTTCCATCTATTTTGTTAATTTCTATTGTTCCTTCTTCTGAAAGTATTTTTTCAAAATTGCTTTTTTCTATTTTTACTTGTTTTATATAATTATTATTTTCTAGTGGGAATTCATTTAAATTATTATCTAAGTAATAGTTTTTTGCTGTTTGCATTTGTACTTGATTTGTAAGTTCTAATGCATTTATTTGTGCTATATAACTGTATTCATAATTTGTTTCTATTTTATTTTCTTCTTTATCATAATTAGCATAGATGTTTCCTTTGCTAATAGATGTTTTAACTATAGGAGTAATATCTGTTAAAACACCTTTTGTTTCTTTTTCATTATATTGAATTTTAATGTTTTCTTCTACTAATGTTTCTTCGTTATCTTGAATGGTTACTTTTCCTAATACATTCATTGATGTTTGAAATGTTTTTTCTAGTGCTTTTTCGTATAAGTCTTTGCCTTTATAAATACAATTTATAATATATTCATCTATTCCGTTTGAATTTAAGGAAATTAGTTTGTTTTCATCTTCTACATTATTTACTGTAATAGTAAGTTTTCCTGTATTTTCTTCATATTGATAATTTGAACTATTAAAGTTAATTCCGTTTTCATCACTATTTGTGTTTAATGTTTTATTTGCTATTACATTTACAGTTGTTGGTTTTACATTTTCTATTTGTGGCACATACATTTCTAATTCTGTTTTTGAAATTGGTAAAACATGGTCTTTTATACTACTTGTAATTACAGTTTGTAATAAAACACCATATTCTTCTCCTTGATTATATGGAATATATTTTGTTACTTCATAATTTAAGTTTAAGTTCATTTGTTGTTTCCATATAATTTGATTATTTATTGTTTTTGTTATGTTTCTTTCTATTCCTTTATTATCTACATAAATTGCATTTAAAGAAACTTCTGATACCTTTTGAGCGAAGTCTTTTTCTACTTTGCTTGCTGTTTTTATTTTTATTGGTAGCTCTATGGTTAATTCTTCACCACTATTAATTTGCTTTACAGTTATTTGGTTTGAAGTCATTGATAATATATTTTCATTTTCAAAATTATTTACGTCTATTTCATAATTAGCATTATTTGAAATAGTAATTGTTGAATTTTTTAAATAGCCTGTGTTATATACATTTAGCTTTAAATATAATTTTGCTTTTTCGTTTGCATTATAACTTTTACTATGTACATTACCTTCTAAGTAACTATTAAATGTTACATTATTATTACTTGTTTTATCATTTTGTTCTGATAAATTTGCTGCAATTACTTGATTCCCTAGGGGAATTAAGTTTGTTCCAATTAATAATATAGTTAGGATTAATGCTATTATTTTTTGATTTATTTTTTTCATGATAACCTCCTAAAATAAATTCTTATTATATTATACGACATTTTTACCAATTTTTCAATGTATTTCCATTATTTTTTCCATATTATGTGAATTTATTTTTTAATTTTAGTATTTTTATAATTAATTATAAGTTTTACAAATAATGGATATTGATTGTAAATTAAATAAATTTGAAAAAGAAAAGAGCATAGATTGTTTTAAAAACTAATCTATACTCTTATTTTACAATAATTTTTTTATTACTGTTTTAATACTTTTTTCTTAATGAAAATTATTACTACTATTAATAGTGATAATATAGAAATTCCAAGTCCTAAGTACAAGCGTACTTGACCATATGGTGGTATAATAGATATATTTTCTGCTTTACTACTATCTTGTTCTTGAGGATTTTCTTCTGGATCTTGGTTACCCGGTAAAATAGGAGTTCCCGATTTTCCTGGAGTTGTAGAAGTTTGTAGTCTTCTACCTACATCATTAGAGTAAACTAAAACTTCAGCAATATTAGAATAAGTAAAGTTATCACGAGATGTTATTAATTGTGATAATATTAAGTCTACTGTTTTACTCTTTTGACCTGGCGTTAATTCTTCTTTTAGCTTATCTGATGTGATAATAGTATTATATTTATCTAGTTTTGCCGCTACTTCGCTTGATACATCAAGGTCTTTAGATTCTGTAACTGCCCAATTGTTTGCATTATAATTTAATCTAAACTGTAAGTTATTAGATACATAATCAACTATTTTATCTATTGATGTTTTTACAATATTAGCAGCAGTATTTGTTTCTTTTCCACTATAATAGAATTGTTTATCTTTGTAGTCTATTTCACCAGTATTTTCAGCTTGCAATTCATATGTTATTTGAATATTTGCTCCATACATAAGTTCTTCATCTATAATAACTTGAATAAGTCCTCCATATAATGCATCTTGCTTTTTAGGTGTCCATATTAAGTTATTTGCACTTTGGTTTGAATCAAATAATATTCTTTGATCTGATAAGATTATTTTTATATTTGATACTTTTTTATTTAATGCTAATCCGGCTTTTGGTCTTTCTACTATACCAAAGTCTAAATTGTTTATACTATATGCACTATTTTGATTTTCATTTGTAAATTCTCTATTGTATTCTACTTCTATTCTAATAACACCTGTTTCTGCTTGCATAGTAAGCTCTGGATTATTTGTTTTTATAAGTTCACTTGCATTTTTATTATATGTTACACCGTTTCCATTGTTATTTCCATATTTATTTATTTTTTCTCTTATACTCCAAATGTCTTTTGCATCTGATACTCTTTTAGACGCATCTGCTAATACATGATTATATCCATATGTTGCAGATTCGTTCTGTGTTTCATAATTAGTATATCCAGGTATATGTTTATTTTCTGCATCATCTTGTCTTGAATCTGTACCAGGTTGCTCCATTCCAACTTGATAAATAGTTGATTTATAATCTTGCCCGTTAGGGTAAGTAAATCTTACAATATAATCTCCTGGAATATATCCACTTATTTTATAATTTCCTTTTGAGTCTGTTACAAATGTTGCTTCTTTCCATCTATTGCCATCAAATATTTGTGCTGGCTTACTATTTGTTACTCCATTTACAACCTCATACAATTGTACAGTAATGTTTGAAACTCCTGATTCATTAGAATCAAAAATACCATTTCCTATTTGAGCTCCTCCAGTTTGTTCATTTTTCTCAGTTCTTTTATCTTCCCATACTGTTCCATTTATTTGTCTTCCATCATTATTAATGTAAAGATTTAAACCTTTTGCTCTATCTGTATCATCTTCAAAGTTCTTTTCGTATTTATCTCCTTGTAAATCGTTTAAATATAAGTTTCCAGGTGTAGAGTTATTATCTATAATTCCTGCTACTGTACTATTTCCATTAATTGTTACGCCATTTGGTAATTTAGTTTCGTCTTTATAATAGCTTTTATAACCATTTATTTCAACAATATTATTTTTTAAGCTCTTACCATTATCTAAAATGACTCTTCCACTGCTATCTAATCCCACTTTAAATGTTAAATAAATATAAGCATCTTCGCCAGTTTGCATTTTTTTGCTATTTAATCCATGTATATATAAAGAGTTATATTCTTCTTCTATGTCTGATTGTGATACTTTTCCATATTTACTTGTTCCATTATAAGTGCCATTACTATTTTGTGTTAATCCATAACTACTGTTAACATCTTTAGCATAACTTATTTGTTTTAAGTTCATATTGCGTATCATATTATAATAAGATTCTATTGGTACTGATACTTCATTATCATTTCCGTACATTACCCATGAAAGGTTAGGCATATATATATAGTCTTTATCATAATAATCAACTACTTCAGTAATTTCATTTACTATGCTTTGTGATAAGTTTCTAATAACAATTTGATATGTAACATATAATTCTAATTCCTTATTAATTTCATTTGATACATAATCTGATTTGAATATTTCTCTATCATAATTATCACCATAATAGTTTTCATAATCTTGCATTCTTATTGAAATATTCCAGTAATCATCATTTGCTGTACGTTTATTATATGTATACACTTCTGTTTTTCCATTTATTTTAGTTGCTGCACGGTAAAGGTCTTTTTTCAAAGCTATATTGTTTTGTTGTCTTTTCCATAAACCTAAATTTATATAATATTGACCATTATATATTGGAGGTAATGTTCCAACTCCTGGAATTGTAACACTGCTTGTTGTAAGTGAAAAGTTATTATATACTGGATATAAATCTGTACTTCCTCCATAAGGTGAAGCTGTTGTGGCTATTATTTTTGTGTCTTCAATATATTGTAACTTTTTCCAAAGAAGTTGCTTTTCACTATTACTTCTTGCATATTGGTTTACTATATTTTGATAAATTGCCTTCATAGCACTTTCGTTTGGATATTCACTATTGTTTGAAATATATTCTTTAATTTTTTTGGTAATTATTCCTTCATTAATGAATTTTGTAGATAATATATTTCCGTTTTCATCTATTTCATAAAAACCGTCTATTAATTGTAGGCCTTTTGCTACATATTTTCCGTTTTCTTGCAACTCGTATCCCATTAAGTCTTTTATAGAAAATGCTTCATTATAGTTATCAACTAATGCACCACTTGCTAAAGAGTTGCTAGATATATATCCTTTTGGTGATGAACCAATTTCTGCAAATTTATTGTTAAATGATTCTCTTTCTATTGAACTTTCTGATGCTTTAGAAGCTTTAGCCCATGTATCTGTATTGTATAGTCCTGCATTTACCATATTAGATACAGAGTTATAATTGTTACCATTTTCTGTTTTTAAATAATCTGTTGGCATATAAATTTGTCCATTATATTCAAATGTAACATAATATTTTTTTAATGTGTTTAATCCATTAAATTGATAATATCCATTTTGATCTGTAAGTTGCGGATTCATTCTATATGGATTATTTTTTGAATTTCCTAAATTTGCTATATTTCCATTACTTTCATATAAAGTTACTTTTACATTAGGTATTGCTATATCATTTTCTGAACGCATACCATCTGCTAAGTTTTCTTTACCATTTAAAGTATCTTCCCATACATATCCTCCTAATTTCATAGTTATATCCTTTGGCTTAGGTGTAGGAGTAGGGGTAGGTGTAGGAGTAGGAGTAGGGGTAGGTGTTATACCTGGTGTTGGTGTTATACCTGGTGTTGGTGTTATACCTGGTGTTGGTGTTATACCTGGTGTTGGTGTTATACCTGGTGGTGGAGGTGGTGGTGGTGGTTCTTCTATTTCTGCCATTAAGCTAACACTTTTTTTATATAGGGTTCTTTCTCCCCATGCACTAATTAAATCTTGTTGATCTAATGTAGTTTCTGATACTTCCCATCTCCACTCTCTAGTACATTTTTTGGTTTTTTTGTTATCGTTATGAGATGTACATATTGCAGTAGCTTGCATAGCTTTTCCTGTTAATCTACATTGTGTTGCAGTAGCTAACATATAAGAATATTCTATGTCTATAGTAATATATGTTATTGGTTCTCCATCTCCTGTGTTAGGATTACTAACTATAACATAAAATTCTTCTCCACTTTTTGGTAAGTTTTCACTTTTTTGACCTATATATCCCTCGGCCTTATTTGGAGTAAAGAAAGTTGGCGAACCACTTGGTTTTAATCCTAAAACAGTTAAAGATTTAGATGGTCCACTTCCAGATTCACTTGTATAACCATGTGCTGATATTCCAGAAATTCCACCGAATATGCCACCATCTACGTATTCAATAGCATAAGGTCCTAAAACTAAATTACCACTTACAGCAGTAATTACTGCATCGTTCTTAGTAGCCTTTATTACTGAATCTCCTGCTTTCTTTATTTTTTTCTCATACTCTGCATAAGCATTTGCATTCTTAGTTAATTCTTCATTGCCTTCTCCTTTATCTCCTGAATAAGAACTACCTGTATTTACAGTTTTATCTTTCCAAATTGCTATTTGTTTTTCTTCCCATGTTGCGTTTGGATCTGTTACAATAAAGGCACCAGATGCACTCATTTTAGTATGATTACCAGTACATTCATAAAATGTATTTGAACGGTCTTGTCCAAGTGGTTGACTGCCTCTTCCCGTATGTTGAGTAGGAGGTAGTGCTTCATGTTTAGGTGATGTTGTTGTTTCTGTTAACCCTGTATAAAATTGTTTAAAATAGTCAACAGACCATCTACCATATTTTACAATTCCACCTTTTTCAATACAATAATACCCTTTTGGAACTTCAAGGTTACTATCTACTGTTGATGATGAGGCTTCTACATTAGGTAAATGCTCTCCTATACTTATTGATTCAGTAGATGAGTCTAGTGTTTTTAATTCAATACTAGAACTTTCTTGTATTTCTTTTTGGTCTACTCTAAATATGCTAGAAAATATTGAAAGCAATGTAATAAAGAATATTATTGACCCTATTATAAGAGATAATGTTTCCTTTTTATTATTCACTATTTTACCTCCTTTCTATAACTCTATTTCATCGAATTTTCTTTTTATTACTAATACACCAATTAGTATAATTAGTAAAACAGCTAATGCTAATGTAAAGTAAATAATTATTGTACCAGTTGCTACTGAAAGTATAATATCTGCTTTTGACATATCATCTTCTCCTTCTAGCATGTTAGCTTCTACTGAGTCCATATCTTTTTGTCCATATTCATTATAACTTTCGTAAATTTCTGCATTGTTATTAATAATTGTTCCTATATTATTATCTGCAATTTGTGCACTTAAAACAAGTTTTACCTCTTTGCTTTCTCCTGGTTTTAAAATAGTGTTTTGTAAACTTGCATTATATATTGCACTGCCATTGTCTGTATTATACCAATCATTATTTAGTTCTGAATTGAATCTTACATTCTTTGGTAAGTAATCTACAATTTTTCTTACATAACCTGGAATTTGTCCTTCGTTTGTTACAACAATTTTATATTCAATAATAATGTTGCTCTTATTAACTTCTTTTGATTTTATTTCTACTTTTTCAAGTTTTGAATTATTTAACTTATATGTTTTTACGCCATTAGTTGGTGTATTTAATGTAATTTTACTTATATATTTTTCTAGTTTTAAATCAAATTTTTGTGATTCATATAGTCCTATGTCAATGTTTTGAATGTCTTCATTTATTACTTTTATAGTATTTGTTACACCTGCATAAGTTTGATTTCCGTTTAGAATAATTAACATTGATACTGCATCTGAATTATAACTTGCATTAATATCTTGTTTTTGATAATCTGTAATATTATATTTTGATGCATCATAGCAAAATACTACTATATATTCTCCAGCTTTTATATTTTCAAATTGATATGTTCCATCTTCTAATGTTCTTGTAGTTACTTCATTTTCATCTTGTATATTGCTTACAATTTGACCATTTTCCTTTTTTAATAAGATTACTTCTATTCCTGATAATATTTGCTCTGTTTGCTCTCTTTGTCCATTTTTATTTTCATCTAACCATGCTATTCCTGAAATTTTATACTCAGATTTATCATCTGTAATTTGGTCATCATTGCCTCCAGGTGTGTCTTCTCCATATAAATCTGAATTACGTTTTATAATAGTTGTTATACTATTTGACATTTGGTTCTCATAACCCTCTGCACTAACAGAGCCTATGTTAGTAACTTCTTTTTCTTCTTTTCCTTCGCCTAATATATTAGCTTGTGCTGTAATTTTTATTTTAGCTGTAGCACCTTTTTCAAAGATTGTCCAATCTATTGCCGGCACATTATCTATAGCATAGTCTATTTCTTTTGTTTCATTTTTATATGTATATTCTAACTTTTTAAATGATAATTCGTTTGGTAATTTATCTTCAAATGTAACATAGTTGGCATCATTTTCTCCTATATTTTTTATAGTAAATTCATAAATTACATCTTCTTTTTCTTTTATATATTTTGCTGATGATGAATCTTGTGTAATTTCAAATTCTGGTACGCTAACGTGATATGTAAATATATTTGAACTTTGCTCTTCTATTTCTTGTGATTTTCCATTTGCAAATAGATTAAAGTCACCTTTAAAGTTTTCTATTTGAAGATTTAATTTTATACTTTGTGTGTAACCATTTTCTAATTTATCAACATTAACTATTACTTTGTTATTTTCAATTTTAACATAGTCTTTTTCTTCTGAAAGTTCATTATAATAAGCTGCACTGTTTATTTTTATTCCATTTGGAATATCTATTGTAACTGTTACATTATTTAAGGTATCTCTTGCTCTTATTTCTACTAATGCTTTTATTATATCCCCTTTATAAAGTGGTTCGGCAGGGTTTCTTGTTGCTGATACTACTAAAACTAATTTACCTTCTACTTTATTAAGAATATATTCATTAGATTTAACTGCATTTTGTATATTATCTGCTGTTAAATTTACTGTGTTTACTATATTTCCTAGTTCTCCACCTAACATTTTTAGTTCATATTCTATTTGTTTTGTTTCTTTAGCATTTATTGTTCCAACAGGAATTGAAATTGTAGATTGGTTTTGTTCTATATACATATGTTCACCAGTATCATATTTAATATATGTTGTTCCTTCTGGAACAGGAACTTTTACTACTGCATTTTTTACTTCATATTCTCCTACATTTTTTATTTCTACATAAAACTTTACTATTTGTTCTTCTTTAACATTGCCATTTTCCTGTATTTGAGAAGTTAGTTTTAGTTCAACTTCTGGACCTTTTCCTGTTTGTAGCCCTACAATTCCAGATACTTTTGTTTCTGGCATTTGATTATTATAATAAACTTTATAAGATGTATAAGTATTTTTATTATAACTTAAATTTTCTGGCAATTTTGCTTGATATACAAAATGTATTTGTTCTGAAGTTTTAAGTTCTCCACTAACAACAATTAAATAACTTTTTATATTATTATAATTTGTAGGACTTTCTTGCCATGTAGTATCGTTAGTATTAAGGGTTTCTTTAGTTTCATCTTCGTTTGTACTATAATAAATTTTTACTCTATTAGAATCTATTCCACTAGTTGTTATAGCATTTTCTAATTCCATATTAAAGTTGCTGCCAAGATTTTCTAAGGAATCAACTTGTTTATTTCCTTCAAATGGAAGTCTTCCTAAAATGTACACATCTTTAATATTATTGTTATAATTGTTTGTAACAACACCTTCAAATGTTACTAATTTTTCATTTGAATAAGCTTGTATTTTTGCTTCTAGTTTTTCTTGATCTATATTTATTAATTGAGAATCTTGCTTATCATATTCTTTTATAAAATTTGCTGCTATAACTCCTGTTGGTGCTGAAATTTCTACATTTGCTGTTGAAATACCATAATTTTGATTGTAAGATGTATTTTCATTAGTGTAATACATATATATTTTTTCTTGTTTACTCATTGCTAGTGAATCTAATGTAATATCTGTTCTAATTACTATGTTAGCACCTTTTGTTATTACATTGTTTTGATTAATGTCTGTATAGTTTTCGTATTGTGTTTGTGTTCCTTGTAGAGTAAGGTTAATAACTTGTCTTCCATTTTCATTAGTAACTTTTTTATTTACTATTTTTAATTCATCGTCTAATAAAAGGTTAGCATCTTTTAAGTCTACCTTTTTTACATCACTTGGCATTTGTATTTTTATAACTGGATTTTTGTATAGTGCATTTTGTATATTTGATGTGTCTAGTACTACGTTTATATTAACGTCTTTATTAACAACTACTGTAGATAATGTTTGTTTTCCTTCTTCTACACTAATTTCTGCTTTGCTTACTGGTTCTTGCAATGATATTTCCATGTTATAATTTTTATTATTTATATTTGTTTGTACTTCTGATGTTAGTAATATTTTAGTAAAAGTTTTCATTTGCTCTTGTGAAAAACTTTGATTTTCTACAAATGCTTTTTCTACCTTTACTTCTAAAGTTCCTTCTGTAATAGGGTTAGAGAAGCTAATTATTACTTCATTTACATTTTTTTCTTCTATATTTAAAATATAGTTTCCTTGTTCATCTTTTTCACTAGAAGAATTAATTATGCCTAATACTTCTTGATTGTTTTTATTTAAAATTTGTACTTCTCCTTCGTTTCCTAATATTTTTTGGAATATGGCTTCACTAATTTTTACTTTGCTTGTAATAATATTTGTTTCTACCATGTATTCATTATCTTCTGATACTAGTTTTTCTTCGTTTGTTATAAATTTAAGGTCTTTTAAAATGTTTATACCATATACTGGTGCTTTATATGTTAATTCGTAAGTAGTTTTTTCTTTTTCTTCTACTGATTGTTTTTTAGATTCTTTTTCTGCTTTTGCATAATTTGCATATATGTAGCCTTTACTAATACTTCCTATTGTTTGAACTGTAGAGTCTGCTAACTCTCCTTTTACTTCTTGTATATTATTTTCAAAATTTGAATTTACTTGTATTTGTTTTTGTTCTATTCCATATGTTGTAATTGTTCCATTTACTTGCACTGGCATATTTATTGCATTAACATTTTCTTCTCCGTTTGCTATTTGCTCTTCTGTTACTTTTGTAGTACTTGCTTCTTGCAATTTTTGCATTGCATAGTCATATATTTCTTTTCCCTTATAAATACAGGTAATTAGGTATTCATCTTGTCCATTTTTCCATGCCATGTTTCCTTGTTCATTTACACCATTATTTACATTAATTTTTACTTTATTTTCTTCATTGTTATATTCATAATTTTGAGATGTAAATTTAATTCCTGTTTCTTCTCCATTAGTAGCTACTGTTTTATTAGCTATTACTGTTACGTTTTCTGCTTTTGTTCCATTTATAACAGGAACCGATACTTCTAAAGCTGTACTTGCAATTGGTAATAAGTTTTCTTTAATTCCTGAATTTACTTTTGTTTGCAATAATAATCCATATTCTTCTTCTTGATTATATGGAATGTATTTTGTAATTTCTGCATTTATTTGTGCTTGTGGATCTGCTTCCCATTTTAATTTATTTGTAATTTCTTTTTCTATTGCAATTTCTTTTCCTTCTTTATTTATGTAAGTTCCACGTAATTTTATTTTAGATTCTTTATTAAAGTCTTGTATATTAAAATATTCTTGTTTTTTTAAGTTTACTGGTACCTCTATAGTTATATTTTCTTCATTATTAATTTGTTTTAAATATATAGAATTATTTTCTATTTTTTGAATATATTCCGAATTTATTTGGCTACCATTAAAACTATAATTGGCATTGCTAAATTCGACTATTCCATTTTTAAAATAGCCATTTTCTTTTACACCAAGTTCAATATAAATCTTTCCACCTTCTGTGATATTATAGCTGCTTTCATGGGCACCTTCTTCTAGGTAAGTATTAAATTCTACATTTGCAATATTGGTTTTTGATGTTTGCTTTTCAAGTTCTTCATTAGCTACTGCTATTGCCAAGCTACCAATTGGCAAAAAATGCCCCCCTAGTAAAATTGTTGTTGTAAAGACTGTAATTATTTTTTGTTTTAATTTCATAGTAACCTCCTAAATATATTTAAAAACATAATTACTCTATAATATAATTTTAGCATCTTTAATATATTTTTCAATGGTAGAATCTTTCCAAATATGTCGAATAATGGAATTTTATTTACGGAAGCTATTTTTTTAAACAAAATATTAAATTTTTATTACAAAAACATTACTATGTTACATTAATTGTAATTTTATTAGGCTGGGTATACATAATTTTATTTTTGAAAATTTATTTTTAACTTTTAGTAACATTTTTTTATAAATAGAATATATATATTTATATAACTAATATGTAGGAGTGAAATTTATGGATAACAATAATATTGATATGGCAAAACTTATGTCTATGCTTTCTAAAATGGACAAAAAAGATTTAGAGCAAGGGCTTAATAAGCTAAATCAAATGATGAGCAAAGAAGATAAAGAAAAAATTTTAAAACAATTTCAAAAAAATAATTAATTAAAAAGGAGGCATAACTAAGAGAAGTTTCTTAGTTATATTACATATATGAGTGAAGATATGTCTGAGATTATGCAAAAAATGAATGATATGATTAAAAATAATGAAATACCTGATAATATAAAAAATATTTTAAATAATCTTAGCTCTAATGGTAGTTCATCTTCTAATAGTAATAGCAATGAAACTTCCAATTTTAATAATACTAATAATGATAGTTTTAATATTGATATGGATACTATGCTTAAAATGAAGTCTATTATTGATAGTATGAATAAAGGGCAAAATGATCCAAGAGCTAATTTGCTAAGGTCTTTAAAGCCATATTTAAAGCCTAGTAGAAAGGAAAAGGTTGATCAATATATAAAACTTTTTAGTATGGGAAAGGCTTTTGAAATGATGAAGCCTTTTGGAGAGGAAAAGAAAAATGGTTTATAATTACCCTTTTTTTAATTTTCCTCGTCCTAGAAAATACTCTCCTTATAATATGCCCCCTTATTATAATACCAAAGATTCAAATTCGTATAATAAATATAAAAATAGTAATTTTTCAAATAATTTATTTTCAGATAGTTTAGATAAAAAGCAAAAAATAGAAGCTCCCTCTAATAGTAAGGAAGCTAAAGATGAATACTTTTTTGAAATTTTTGGCTTAAAATTATATTTTGATGATGTTTTAATTATTTGCCTTATTTTATTTTTATATAAAGAAGGAGTTAATGACGAATATTTATTTATGGCACTAATTTTGCTACTTTTGAGTTAATAAATTTTTAATTTACTATTATTAACAATAATTTTGCTATTGATTATAATATTAGCTATAAATTTTAAGTTAATAATATTAAGTTATATTACATTTATATTTTAGTTTAAAAGCTTTGTAGCCATAATTAATAATTTTACAAGCTATAAATAAAAGTTTTAATTTTATAAAACTTTTATTTATGGCTTAATATATTAAGTTTATTCTAGTACAACCTCTGATTCTTCGTTAACATAAGCACATGTTTTTATTTCTTGTTCTATTTCTTCTTTTTCTATTTCTTTTACAATATTAGCAATACGAATTTGTGCAGACTCAATTGAGGCTGCTGCAATAATTGCTTCTTTATTTCCTTTAGCTCCTGCATGTGCCATTCCTCTTAGTATTCCAAGTACTACTATATTTTCTCCTGCTAATACTTCTGCTCCGCTATTAACATCTCCTAAAATTACAAGGCTTCCTTCAAATTCAATTTTTTGCCCAGATCTTAATGAGCCTCTATGAAATTTGGTTTCAGATGTTGCAATTTCTTTACTAAAGCTTTTTCTAATTCCATGTAGACCTAAAATTTTAGGACTATCAAATTTTACTTCTACTGGAATTGTTTTTTGAATTAATTCTTGAATTTGTTCCATTTCTTCATTTTTAAATACTTTTCCTGTAATAAATATAGGAGTAGTATCTTCTTTATACAATTTTTTTAATTCTGCTAGCTTTTTCTTTAGTTCTTGAAGTATTTGTTTTTGCATAGCATTTTCTTCTATTTTAATATTTACTACATCTTTTTTTGTTTGAATACTAATAATATTTTTCATTATTAATCTAATTCCTTCCTTGCCTTCGCTTTGCTAGTTTGCGGAAGGCACAAATATTTTTTAAGCTTCTTACTTCTTCTATTTTTTATTCTATAATTTTGCTTATTTTATCTTACAGTTTCTGTACTAGGTATAGCAGTTATGTCTTCTTGTACTTGTGAACTGTTCATGCCAAAATATTCTTTAATAATTTCTTTTGCAACAGGCGCTGCATTTCCTCCTGAACCTGCATTTTCTATTAATACTATTACTGCAATTTCTGGATCATTATATGGTGCAAAACCAGCAAACCAACCATTTACTTTGCCATTTACATTTGTTTCTACTGAACCTGTTTTTCCTCCTATATCCATTCCAAGATCTGAGAAGATATAGTATGCTGTTCCTCCGTATTCACTTGTAACGCCTTTCATTCCTTTTAAAATGGCATTTAATGTTTCTTTTTTTAAATTCAAGTCTGGTACAGTAGTATTACTTATTCCTAATTTGTTATTTACGGCTTGCTCTATTTGGTCTTTACTTACTTGACTACCATCTGCAGATGTAACAGATTTTATTAAAGTAACATCTATTTTCTTTCCTCCATTTGCTATCATGCTAATATATCTTGCCATTTGTATTGGAGTGTATTCATTATAGCTTTGTCCTATTACTGCTGATAATGTATCTCCAAATTGCCACTGCTGGCCAGTTTCTTCTAAGCAACGCTTGGTTAATTCTACTGTTCCAGTTGCTTCTCCAGATAACTCAATTCCTGTTAAAGAGCCTAGTCCGTAGGCTTTAGCATATTTAATAACAGGGTCTATTCCCATACGATAGCCTAGTTCATAAAAATAATAGTTACATGATTTTTGTATTGCTTGTGATAGATTTAAGTAACCATGACCATAATGATGTTCTGTATAGTACCAACAATATGGGTGATAACCTCTAGGGTAAACTCCAGTATCATAGATTGTTGTATTTGGTGTTATGGTATTTGTTTCTAGTGCTGCTGTTGCTACTACCATTTTAAAGGTTGAGCCTGGAGCATATCTACCTGAAATAGCTCTATTATATGTGTTTTTTCCTTTGTCATATTCTTTTAATTTTTCATTAGATATTCCTGTAATAAACAATTCTGGCTCATAGTCTGGATTACTAGCCATTGCTAAGATTTCTCCAGTTTTTACATTCATTACTATTGCAGCTCCGCCCTCTGCATTATATGCCTTGCCATAACCACCAGCTTTAATTTTTTTAATGTTATTAGCTAATGCTTTTTCTACTTTTTGTTGCAAGTTTGCATCTATAGTTAATGAAATATCTGCTCCTTTTACCGCTTCTTTTGTAGTATATTCACCAGTAATTGTTCCATCTACTGACATTTCAATTTGTTTAACTCCATCTTGTCCTTTTAAGTATTCTTCAAGTGTATATTGTATTCCAGTTTTTCCTATAATGTCATTAATATCATAATTTTCTTTGTTAGCTTTATACTCATCTGAAGATATTGCTCCTACATAGCCTAATATATGTGATGCTAAAGTTTTATAAGGATATGTAACAACAGGTTCTTTTGATATTGCTACTCCAGGAAAATAAGCACTTTGCTCTTCTATTTGGTTTACACTTGCTAGGCTAATATTTTTTGAAACTGTTACTGGCTTTATATTACTAATTCCATTACGAGATATTTCATAACGGACTACCATAATTTTTCTTGCTTTTTTAACGTCTTGCTCTTCTATTTCATACCTTTGTTTAAATATTTCAAATGCTTGATTGGCTTCTATATTTTCATCTATTTCATTTTCTTCCTTCCATTCTTTTAGGTCTTCGTCATTTATTGTATATTCATAAGGTTCTACTTTTATTGGAAAGTTATCTATATATTTATCTTTATTTTTTTCTAATAATTCAATTACATTTAATATTGTTTGATTAAATGTATTATTATCTAATTTTGTTTTGTATATTTCTAGACCATATCCTATTTTAGTAGTAACTAATTTGTTTCCACTTCTATCTGTGATGTCTCCTCTTGCTGCTTTTAAAGTAGATTCTCTAGAAAGTCTTGTATTTGATGTTTGCCTATATTCTTCACCATTTACAATTTGTAAATTAAAAAGTTGAAGTAATAAAACTATGCCAACAATATAAATTAGCATATTTACTATATTATATCTTAATTTTTCATTGCGTGTTTTTTTTGTTTTCAACTTTTTAATTTCACTTCCTTTTATTGTAGATTTTGCTTAAAAATATCTTGTTAATATTTCTTTAGTTTTAAATTTGCTTTCAACTAAATTACCTAATTTTTGAATAATAGGATATAAAATTATTGCTAAAATAACATTAAATAAAATTTCAATACTTAATGTTTTAAGGAATGCAAAAATTTCAATATTAATTCTCCATTTTATAATTTGAAATACGTATATTCCAATTTCATAAATTGCTGTACTTGCAGCTATAATTAACATTATTGTAAGTCTACTATCTTTAGAGAAGTTTTTATCTATATATTCTGCAATTAGCCCTATTATAGCTAACATTATTCCAGATATTCCTATAGATTTTCCTACTAATACATCTATATAAATTCCAAAAATAAGTCCACACATAAGTCCTGTTTTTTTGCCAATAAATAGCCCTATCCATAAAACGAAAATTACAAATAGATTTGGCATTACGCCATTAATAGTAAACCATGTGAAAAAGTTTGCTTGCAAAAAATATATAATAAAAAATGTAATTATAATTGCTATTCCTGTAAGAACTTTTTTCAAACGATTCACCTTCCTTTTTTAAATTATAATTTTAAAAAGAATTAGTATATTGCAAGGCGGACGAGTTTGAAATCGATGAGGCGTACTTTTTGTACGTTGATTCGATTTCAAACGAAGTCTAACGAAGCAAGATGCTGATTATTTTTAAAATTACTCTTTTACTTGATTTGTAATAACAAGCACAGTTTCTAGTTTTGAAAAGTCAACTGCTGTTTCTACTATAGCGTATCTATCTATACTGTTTTGAGTATTAATTATTTGTTTTATTGTTCCTATGTGGATTCCTTTTGGATAGATTCCTCCTAAGCCTGAGGTTTCTACATTATCATTTTCAAGTAATGTTGCATTTGCTTGAATGTATGTAGCTTTTAAATTAGTATTAGATTCTAATGTTCCGCTTACAATAATTTCTTCTCTTGATGTGCTAATAATGCTACTTACTGATGTAGATGGGTCTATTATTGTTTGTACTTTTGATGTGCTATTAGTTGTTGATATAATATAACCTACTAAACCTTTATCTGAAATTACTGTCATTTTAGGTTTTATTCCGTCTTTTTCTCCGACATTTATTACTATTGTTTTTGTATAATTGCTAATATCTCTATTAATAATATATGCTGGTATTGTTTGGTAGTCTTGATATTTGTCCTTTAAGTTTACATATTCTTTTAAGGTTTGATTTTCTGATTTTATAATTTCAAGCTCTCTTAATGATTGTTCTAATTGGCTATTTTTTTGTTTTAATGTTTCGTTTTCTGATTTTAAGCTTTCTAGTTCTACAAAAAAGCTATCATTTCCTGCGATTTTATTTTTTAAATATGTAAGTCCATTTTGAATTGGCATAACAATACTTCCTAATACGTTTTCTAAATAAGAAACTTGTTTAAGGTCTGTATTAGATAAAATAACTATTAGTATTAAAATAATTATTGTAATTGTAATACCTATAATTCCCGTTTTTTTACTTTTATACATGAACTTCTCCTATCTTTTTCTTGAACTGCTTAAGACTGTTCTTAGCTTTTCTAGGTCTTCTAATGTTTTTTCTGCTCCTTTTGCTACACATTCTAGAGGATTTTCTGCAACATATACTGGCATTTGAGTTCTTTCTGATAATAGTTGGTCAAAGTTTTGAATTAGTGCTCCTCCGCCTGTTAAAACAATTCCTTTTTCCATAATGTCTGATGCAAGTTCTGGTGGTGTTTTTTCTAATGTTTGTTTAATTAAATCTACAATTTTTTCTATAGATTCTTCCATTGCTTCTTGTACTTGTGTAGAAGTTATAGTTAAAACTTCTGGAAGTCCAGTAGTTAAGTTTCTACCTCTAATTTCGGCTTCCTCTTCTGCCATTAGTGGCATAGCAGAGCCTATTTTTATTTTTACACTTTCTGCTGTAGTTTCTCCTATTGCTAAATTCATTTCTCTTTTTACATAGTTTACTATGTCTTGTGTAAGTTCATCTCCTGCTATTCTTAAAGAATTACTTACTACAATTCCACCTAATGAGATAATTGCAACTTCAGTAGTTCCTCCTCCTATATCTACAATGATACTTCCTGTTGGCTCTGATACTTCTAGGTTTGCTCCAATTGCTGCTGCCATTGGTTCTTCTATTAGATATACTTCTTTTGCACCTGCTTGTAAAACAGATTCTTCAACAGCTCTTTCTTCAACTTCCGTAATGCCAGATGGAACGCCTACTACTACTCTTGGTCTTCCTGCATTATATCTTTGACATATTTTTTGAACCATACTTTTAAGCATTAACTGTGTTGCTGTAAAGTCTGCTATAACTCCATCTTGCATTGGTCTAACCGCATAAATATCTTCTGGTGTTCTTCCTAGCATTTCTTTTGCTTCTTTTCCTGTTGCTAAAATTGCTCCTGTACTTTTTTCTATTGCTACTACAGATGGTTCATTTAATACAATTCCTTTTCCTTTTAATGTTATTATAATGTTAGCTGTTCCTAGGTCTATTCCTATGTCTTTTGAGTTTAGTCCAAATAAGTTCATTTTATTTTTTCCTTTCTTTTAATAAATAAGATTTTATACTAGCATATTCATTATACCCAATTACAATATGATCTAATAGTTTTATTCCTAAAATTTGTGATGCATTTTCTAATTTTATTGTAAAGTCTAAATCTTCTTTACTTGGAGTTGCATCTCCGCTTGGATGATTATGCACTAAAATAATTTTTGGTGCGCCTACTTTTATTGCTTCAAACAAAATATCTTTTGGTTCTACATGTGCAGAACTTGTTCCACCAAGTGAAATTGTTTTCATTTTTATTATTACATTTTGTGAGTTTAATATAGCTACTTTTACTATTTCTCTTTTTTCTAGTTTTAATTCTTCCATTAATAATGATACTATATCTTGTGGAGCCTTAATTTTTATTTTAGATATGTTAATTGGTTTAGATATTCTTTTTGCAAGTTCGCATACTGCTTTTATTTGTATTGCTTTTACTTTTCCAATTCCATGAACTTTTTTTAATTCTTGAAGTGATAATTCTTGCAAAAATTTTAAACTATTTTCTTTAGAATTTTCGTTTATTCCTAGTGAAAGTATTTTTTGTGCTAGAGTAACTGAGCTTTCTTCTTTTGTTCCACTTTTTATGATTATCGCTAGTAATTCTGCATTAGATAATGCACCCTCTCCATACATTTCAAGTTTTTCATAAGGTCTTTCTGAAATTGGGAGCTGTTTCATTTTAATTGGCATATTTAAGCACCTTCCTTTAATTAAAATAAGCCCCCATAAATATTTTTTTTGAATTAAGCTTTTGTTTATGATTAAAAATAAGTTATTTATTATTTTTATTCATTTTTAATTTAAATTTTTTTATAAATAAATATTGCTAGTACAATTCCTATAATACTTGCTATATTAATTTTAAATATTAAACCAAAAGTTAATCTAATGACACTTAAGTTTAGTTCAACTGGTGAACTTAAGCCAAATTCTTGTCCATATGCTAGCCATGATAAAAAGTCAACATGTGATGCAAGTTCTCCAAGTAATCCTCCTACTACAATACCACTTAAAATAAATAAAATTAATATCCATATGTTTTTATCTCTAAATGCCATTTTTCTTCCTCCTTAGTAGTTCGTTTCATTTTTTCTTAATATAGCTAGTATTATATATGCAAATAGTATTTTTTTCAAGATATTATTATATTTTTTTGACTTTTATTATTAATGATAGTATAATGATGCTCACAGCTAAAGTGCTGATTTATAAAATCTCATTTTTTACTTGAAAGGAGAATACTAAGTTTATGGATTTAACTTCTTATTATGAGGGTGCTAGATTACTTAGCATTTCATATTGTGAGCGGAAAATAGAGGAATTCAATAGTGCTTTATTTGATAGTGGCTACAAGGGGTTTAGCGAAGATGATGAAAGAGTTAAATACCCTAAGCAACAAATTTCTAAATATACAAATATGCTAAGCAAGCTGCGTTCTTATTTAGGTAAATTAGACGCAGATGGGCTTTGCAATGTAATAATAGAAGAGGTTGCTAAGAAGTCAAAAAAATGCGGTGGTTCTAAGCTTTTAGTTACTTTTTCATATGTAGATGTATGTACCATGGAAATTTTAGTTGGAAATATTTTTTCAACAGAAATTTCATCTAGCAAACAATTATATGAAAAAAGCAAGTTGCTAAATAAATTTTATGAACCCACACAATGCACTAGCAGAGTTTACTTGACTCAAATGGGCAAAGATATTATTTTTAAAATTGAAAGAGGTCTTTGTAAAAAGCTTCCAAACGTTCATTTTGAGTTCCGCTACTTAAATAGTTAAAACATAACAAAAAAGCTTTTTAGTTTTTTTCCATAAATTTTGTACTTATTTTAGTACATTGTTTATGGTTTTTTTATATTTTATTAATGAAAGTATTTCTTTTTTATTTGTTTTATGTTATATTCTATAAGAAAATTTAAATTTTCCATATTTTGTTGGTTTCATTTTTTAACCAACAGTAGTATAATATGATTAAGGATAATGTATGTGGAGGCTACTTAATGAAATTTGAAAAATTAAATGATAATAAGATAAGAATAATTTTAACTATGCAAGATTTAACAGAAAAGCACATTGATTTTCATTCTTTTATGTCTAATAGTATAGAGTCTCAAAATATTTTACTTGATATGTTAGAAGAGGCTAAAAAAGAAACTGGTTTTGATCCAGAAAATTTTAATTTAAAAATTGAAGCTTTGGCAATGGCAGACACTAATTTTGTTTTTACAATTACAAAGGTTTACCCAGAAGCTGAATCTACTGAAAAACCTGCAAAAAGAAAGTTTACTATTAAAAGAAAAAGTTTAAATACTTCTTCTAATACACAGGCTGTTTATATGTTTAATTGTTTTGATGATTTTTGCAATTTATTGCAGTTTTTTAAAAAGAGCAATAATATTAATGAAATAAATGATTTGGCTGATAATGTTTTACTTTATAATTATAAAAATTCTTATTATTTATTAATAAGTAATATACATACAGATATAGCTTCTAAAATTAATTTTTATGCTAATATTACAGAATTTGCTAAATGTATTACAAATTCTAAAAGCTTTGCTAGTAAACTTATAGAATGTGGAACTTTAATTATGAAAGATAATGCTTTGGAAATTGGATTTAAACATTTTGTTTAATATAAAAATGAAAATAATTTAATATTATGTTTTATAAATTTTTAAAAAATCTTCTATAATAATTATAGAAGATTTTTTATTAATATACATAGTTTTGTGGATTATATAAGACTCCATTTATTCTTACTTCTAAGTGTAAGTGTGGACCTGTAACATTTCCTGTTGTTCCAACTTTACCTATTATTTGCCCTTGTGATACAGTTTGTCCTTTAGATACATTTAATACACTACAATGTCCATAAAGTGTTTGTACACCATTTCCATGTGAAATAAGTATCATATTTCCATATGAACCACTATAGCCTGCTGAAACTACAGTTCCTGCTGCTGCTGCCTTTATAGGTGTTCCGGTAGGTGCTGCAATATCTAGCCCTCTATGTGGAGAACTACGAATACTTTCTCTACTGCCAAATCTTGATGTAATAACTCCTGAAATTGGTTTTATTAATGTTATTCCAATATTTACTTTACTACTAGAAGAACCTGAAACATAACCAGATGATACAGATGCTGTATATACTACTTTTGGTTTTGGTGCTTCATATAATTTTGAAACACATTTTTCTACTGATGTAAATTCTTTTGTTTTTGTATCATATTTTTCTACTATACCTATGTCATTTTTATTTACACTATTTTTATCTTTTAATTTTTTTATTACACTTTCAGCTTCATCAAATGTAGATACATAAAGCTTTTCTTTACCATCATCTGTTATTGCATAATATTTATAGTATTGAGTTCCGTCTTGTGTAACTTTTGCATATATTTCATCATCGTTTGTAGTTATATCTTTTTTAAGTAAACAAAGAGTATATTCTGGCATAGCATTTATTTGCCTAAATGCAACACCATCTTTTTCTTCGCCTTCCATATATTTATTTATTTCGTTTTGCAATTTGCTTTTATTTTCTGTATAACCAATTAATTCTCCATTTAATGTAACAGCATATGTTGGTTTATAAAAAAGTGCTACTAAACTTACAATTAAAAATGCAGATATGCCAGTTATTGTTATTAATTTTATAGATGTTCTAAAAAGCATAGCAAATTTTTTTACTATATTAATTTTTAACACTCCTTTTTTATTTTCTATAAAATACGCTTTAAACGTGTATTTCCGTAGAAAATATTTTTTTAAATTCTTATATATTTTATAATAATTTAAAAATTTTTACAAGGTTTTTGGTTAATATTTTTAATTAATTTGTTACTAGATAATAGTTTTAACAAAGAAAATTTATGAAAGCCAGTTGTACGTAATATTTCTGTAACAAAAACTT
>CANQTQ010000001.1 GCA_947626765.1 uncultured Clostridia bacterium | reverse complement strand
AGTATCATAAAAGTCCATAATCTAGTCTATGACTGCATTATGGACTTTTTACTCTTTTGAAAGTGTCAAACTTGAGAAAATAGTATTTATTTCAATTATTTTGAAATAAATACTATTTTAAAAATTTTTGTTATTTATTTAATTTATTTATTATCAAATAATAATTTTATTGCCCATAATCCAGAAATACCAACTAAGATGTAAATAATTCTACTTATAACAGACATTACGCCAAATATAGCATCTACTAAATTAAAATTAAATATACCTACTAATCCCCAGTTGATAGCTCCTATTATAACTAATAAAAGTGCAATTTTATCTATAACTTTCATTTTAAAATCCTCCTTTATTTTGTATACAAAATAGTTTTCATTTTTAGTATATTCTATTTTCTATTTTTTATGCTGTATTTAAGAGGTATTTTTTTACAAAATTTATTTTTTAAATTTACTATTTTATAATAGGTTTACAATTTAGCAATTTATTTTAGCATATTTTTCTTATTTAGCCATAAAGCTACAACTAAAGTTATTATAATAGAAAAAATTAAAATAGCAATAAATCCAAATGGATTTTTTTGCATTGGCACTGGCACATTCATTCCCCAAAAACTCGATACCATTGTTGGTATTGCTAATATTATTGTAATTGAGGTTAAATATTTCATAACTCCATTTAAATTATTTGAAATTATAGAGGCATATGCATCCATTGTGCCATTTAAAATATCACTATAAATTTTTGCCATTTCTATAGCTTGTTTATTTTCTGTAATTGCATCTTCTAATAGGTCTTCATCTTCATCATATAATTTTATAACTTTTCCTCTCATTGTTTTTTCCATAACAACTTCATTTGATTTTAGTGATGTTGTAAAATATACTAAGCTTTTTTCTAAACTTAATAATTTTAATAATTCTTTATTTTTCATAGAATCTTTTAAAACAGATTCTGCTATTTCTGTTTCTTTATTTATTTTTTTTAATAAGTCTAAGTATAAAGATGCATTTGAATATAATACTTGCAAAACAAATCTGCTTTTTTTATAAGTAACAATATTTTTGTTTTTGGTTAATTTTTGAATTATTTCATTTTTTTTAATAGAAACTGTTATAAGATAGTCATCTCTAACTGTTATAATTCCTATTGGCATTGTGCTATAAATTAATGCATCTCCCTCTTTTTCAAGTACTGGAACATCTATAATAAATAAGGTGGTGTTTTCTTCATCTTCTATATCAATTCTGGCTTTTTCTTCATAGTCTAAAGCATATTTTATAAAGTCCTCACTTATATTTACATTTTTGCAAACTTCTTCAATTTCTTCTTGCGAGGGCGAAATTAAATTAATCCAATTTCCTTTTTGATATTCTTTTACTTTTTTTGTTTCATTTGTTTCTAAATTTGTATTATACATTTCTATCATTAAATTTCCCCTCCTATTTTAATTTTATTATTTACTTTTTAAATTTAAATTATTATTTTTTATTTTAATTTAAATTTATTATTTTGATTTATATAAATAACATCCTTTTTCATGTGAATAAATTATTCCTATTGCTTGCAAATAAGAATATATTATTGTACTTCCTACAAATTTCATACCTCTTTTTTGCAAATCATTTGAAATAATGTCTGATAAATTATTTGTTGTTTTATTTGTTTCATAAATTATCTTATCTTTTGTAAATGTTTTTAAGTAATTATGAAATGTGCCATATTCATTTACTATATTTTTAAAAATTTTACTATTATTTATACTTGCATTAATTTTTAATTTATTTCTAATAATATTTTTATTATTTAACAATTCTTCTATTTTTTTGTTATTATAATTACATATTTTATTTATATCAAAGTTGTCATATGCTTTTTCAAAGCTTTCTCTTTTATTTAATATACATTCCCAAGATAATCCTGCTTGAAAAGATTCTAATATTAGCATTTCATATAAATATTTATCATCAAAATTTGGCTTGCACCATTCATTATCATGATATTTTATATATTTTGGATTTTTTAAATTGCACCATTTACATCTTGTCATAATTTTGTTCCTCGCTTTTATAATAGTTATTCTAATTCTAATAATCGTTACTATAAATTCTTCATTATTAATTATATTTAAAAAAATAACCATCCTAAAGAATGGTTATTTAATTATTCAATCGTTTGTTTCTTTGTGCTTTATTATATATATGTTTCGCAAATTTGTCAAACATATTTTTGACTTTTTTTGCTTTTTATGGTAAAATATATTTATGTAAGGAAAAACCTTATTAAAAGGAGGAGTTACTATGGGATTAATGGATAATATACGTGGATTTTTTTCAGGTTCAAAGAATAGCCAAACAGCACAACCACAAATAGATGAAGAGTATGAAAAATCAAGATTAGCAGATAGAATAGTAGATTTAGTAGATAAAATAAAAAGAATAAATAGTTTTGATAGTAGCGTATGGAATTTATCAAATACTTCTAGTTATGACTTAAGAAGGAAAAGTTTAAGTGAATTGCAAAGGCTAAATTCTACTTTAGAAAATAGACTTTCTGAACTTGATAGGCAAAAACATACAAGTAGTTCAAAGAGAGAATCTTTAGAAGCTTCTAAATGGACTGGACAAAAGCCTGAAAATATAAGTGACCTTGATTTTGATAGATTCCAAAGATATGATGATGGTAGATAAAAAATTAAAGACATTGCTTTAAAACAATGTCTTTTTTATTTTAGTTTGCTCTTGCTTTAGCAATAAATCTCTGTGTTCCGTGATTGTAACATGTTATTAATGTTATTTCTGTATGTCCATCTGTTAATTGGCTTGTGCATGAGTTATCATAAGGACTTATTACATCTGTTTCATATACTGTATATTCTAGTGTTTTCCCTGTATTATCTGTAATTTTTACAATACTTCCTTTTTTTATTTTAGGTAATGCACTAAAAAATTTTCCATCGTTAAAATTATGTCCTACAACAACCATATTTCCAACTTCATTTGGATTAGCTCCCCAATATTTATTCAATGAAATATTTAATAATTTGTCTGACGTTTTTGATAATACTGGATATTCTATTTTTAAGCTTGGAATACTTAATGTTGCTATTACATCATATCCTTTATATTTAGTTGTACTCTTATTAGTAGTACTTTTTTGAGTACTTGTATTATTGTCTTTTGCATCTATATTAACTTTTGTTTCATTGTTTTTTATAGTGTTATCGTTTGATTCATTTTGTTCTATTTGAACATTTTCTATTGTTTCACTATTATTAATTATTACTGAAATTGGTGTAGAATTTTCTACAATGTTTTCTGAATTATTAACAATATTAGTATTTATTAATTGATTTTGCTCTGTATTTTCTGCAGCATATAATTTTAGTGATATACTTAAAAGCATAATTGTTATAATAATTGAAATAATAAAAGTTATATTAAAACAATTTTTATCACTTCTTTTATTATGGTTTAAATTTTTATAATTATCTTTAGTATATAATATTTGATTCATATTTATCTCCTAGATTTAATTTTAGAGGATGTATTTACACCCTCTATATTTATTTTTAAATATCTCTTAAGTTATTATATTTGAAGTATGTAAATATGCTTATTCCAGCTATAGTAATAATTACAAGAATTATACTAATTCCTATACCTGTTTGTGGTAACTTTCCAGATGCTGTTGTACTATCTTGCTTATTAGATGAACTACTACCTGAACCTCCATTATTCACGCTACCACTACTACTTCCTCCATTACTTCCAGAATCTGTTGTAGTTCCATTTGCATATATATTATCTGATGTTATTTCAACTTTTAGTGTTGGACAGCTTAATGTTGCAGAATTTCCTGCTGTATCTTTAACGTTTCCACCTTTAAGTTCAACTGCTGTCATAATTCCTTTATCTGTACTTTTTATAGTATAAGTATATATAATTTTATCACCTTGTATTGTTCCATTAGTTAACTCTATATTTTTTCCACTTCCGAATTTTATTGTTAATGTTGGAGTTGTTGTTCCTTCTATTTCTTCACTAAAATTTACATTTATTGTTACTTGTTTTCCTGTTGGAACTACATACATTTTACTATTTGAATCATAGTAACTAAGCACACTTGTATAAGGTACTTTTATACTTTTTACTGTTGGAGGTGTAATATCATCTCCTGAACTTGCTTTGTCCCAATTTGCTATATAGTCAAATGGTATACCATTTTCTTCTGCATATTCTTTAGATTTCATTCCATCATTTCCATATATAGTAACTTTTTTGCAGTTTGCAAAGCTTGTAAATGTATTATCTTCAATTGTTGCTACACTATCTGGAATTAATATTTTCTCTAAATTAGTGCAGTCACAAAATGCTGAATAAATACCAAAATCACCAGATCTTATTGTCGTTACAGAATCTGGAATTATTAAACTCTTTAAACTAGTACATCTAGCGAATGTACTCTGTTCTATAACACTTATTTTATTTGAAAGAGTTACTGAAGTTAAACCACTACAACTCGAAAATGCTCCTGTTCCAATAGTAGTTACCGAATTTGGTACAACTATACTTTTTAATCCAGAACATCCAGAGAATGCATATCCACCTATTTTAACAACTGTATTTGGTATAGTTATATTTTTTAATCCTGAACAACCATCAAATGCACCATATCCTATTTCAATAATATTATTTGGTAAAGTTATAGAAGTTAAACCTGGGCAATTTTTTAATGCACTTTCACCAATTAATGTTACATTATTAGGTATTGTAATAGTTTTTAACCCTGTTAATCCATAAAATGCATAATCAGCTATTTGTGTAATTGTATCTGGTATTGTTATTCCAGTTATTGATACACATTCGCTAAATGCTGAGCCAATTCCTCCATATGACCCTTTTTTTAATGATATTACATTTTTACCATTTATGCTAGATGGTATATTAAGTGTTCCACTTGCAGTTTTTGTATTACATTTTAAATTTATAACATTATTTCCAGTACTATCTAGTTCATAACTCCACTCTATATTTTGTGCTGTGTCATTATATGTTAATGTTTCTGCTTTTGAAATACTTGGTATTAATAATATTAATATACTTATAATTAAAAATATTATTAAATATTTTACTTTTGTCATTTTTTCTCCTCTTTCTATACAAACTTTATTTGTATTAATTTTATTTTAATTTTCTTTCTTATGTAAAATTGCATAAGCTATTAAGCTTATTGTCCCTAGCCACATTGCGTAAAAACCAATATTGTAATACTTAAAAGTATCTATACCTAATTTTGTTGTTATGTATATTGCAAATATAGCACATAAAATTGTAGGAATAAGTGAATATTTAGAATTGTTACAGTTTTTTATTTTTTGACCTAAATTGGAATTAAATAATGATGGAACATATTTTTCTACTATATCTTTAAATATAAATAATAAGTTTGCAACTGCTAAAATTATTATTATTTTGCCTTCCCAGTATTTCCAAAGAGTTATAGTATAATTAAATCCAAGAATGCTATATTTAGCATAAGGCATTATAGTCCCTAAAAATAAGCCAATTATACCTATAAGTCCTAATATTCTTGTTGTTTTACATTTTTCAATAATGTTTTTCAAAATCCATCCCCTCCTTTGTATATTTTTTAACAATAATAACTATTTTAGGATATTATAAAATGTGTTATTCCCTATATTTTTTCATTAATCTTAGAGCTATTTTCTCCTGTTATTTTTGAATTTGTAAGTCCTGTTTCATGTTTTATTAAATTATCTAACTTTCTTAGATTAAATATTTGCTTTTTGGTTTCTGTTTCATAATGGTGTCTTGCATTTGAATTACGATATCTTAAATGGATAATAAAGAAGTATATAAATCCTGCTAATAAAAATACCCATTCATAACTAAAGTCAACTATTAAAGTTAATATAAATCCTAATAGTTCTACTAAACACGAAACTCCAAATAATTTTGGCATGTGTATTGGAACACTTCCTATTGTTTCTTTTGTTCTTGCATTAACTGCTACATAATGTAAAATACTACTGTTATCATTTTTTACTTGTCTATAGCTATATAGCCAAACTGGCAAATATGCTGTTTTCCATTGCTTTCCTTTTACATCAAGATCTTCTACCTGCCAGTTAACGCCTCTATCATATTCTTTTATTGTTTCTTTTGCTGCAAATCTTGCTATATCTTTTGATTGATTATCTACAATTGGTCTTAAATCATCAATATTAGTATCACGTTTTTCTGAAGTATAACCTTTTAAATAATTGGCATTATATTTAACACTATTTTCTATATCAAATGGCATAATAGCATTTATAATGTTATTTGTATTGTTTGAGTTTTTATTTAATTTATCAGAACTTGACTCTACTGTAAGTCCCTCTATGCTTAAGTCAAATTCTCTTTCAACTTCATATAAATCTGCATCATAATAAGTAGTACTACTATTACCATTTCCACGAGTATATCTTCTAACTAGATGTTCTCCATGTCCTGAGAAACGAGCATGAGAGTTTACATCTACTACCATATATGGAAAATAAACTCCCATAATGTTATCTGTTGTAAATTCTTCTCTAAATTTTGGATGAGCAAAGAATTTTCTTTTTCCTACAAAACTCTCTATTTGTTCTTTAGCCTCTGCTTTAGTTAAATTAAATGGTAATACTACATCTGGAATAGCACCATTTGGAATTTGTTGATTTACAGATAAAGTATTTCTACACCAATGGCATCTTGCTTGTGTATTTTCAGATGTGTCTATTACAACTTCTGCTCCACAACTACTACATTTAAAAGTCATAACATTTTGAGTGTCTTCTACTATATCTTGTGTTCCAGAACCCATTATTTCGCCTTTAAGTTTTGTAATATCTGTTTCCATTCCTTGTATTTTTTCTGGCTCAAATTCATGTCTACAAAAATTACATCTTAGCTTTCCTGTTTTAGCATTTATCGAAATATCTGTAGAACCACATTGAGGGCATTTACTTTGTCCATCTTTTGAACCTTCATCAGTTTTTACAATTCTTGGCTTACTGTTTAATATTGGATTTATTGCCACTTATATCACACCCCCAAAAGTTTCTTCTTTTGTTCATCATATTCTTCTTGTGTTATAAGTCCATCATCAAGCATTTTTTTGAATTTTGATAATTTTTCATAAGGGTCATCTTGTACTCCGTGCATTTGTAGGTTGGGTTGGTTGTTGCATAGCCCCCATAACTCCACCTGCTGCATTCATTCCCATACCCATAAATGCCATTCCTGCACCTCCGCCATTTTCTCCTGCTGCTTGCATACCACGGGCTACTGATTGTTGCATAAATGAATTTCCTCTTGCACCTGAAAGTGCATCTGCTTTCTTAACATCTGATAATAATGCTTTTGTATCATCATCATATTCAATAGCTTGTATTGCAACTTTAACAATTTCAAGACCTCTATCTGTTTTCCATTGATAACCTTCTTCTACTGCTTGAGATAGACTCTTAGCAAATCCAATCTGATCTCCTTGTATTTTTGTTATACGATTTCCTTTACTAGGGTCATTTGTATAGTTAGAAAATGCAGCAGATAAACTACTAACAACTTCATTAAATAATTGTGCACCTGCGTCATTATCCATATCTGCAAAATCAAATACTGCACTATCAGATAAATAACTTGCCGGAACAAAATTTTTAATAAATAATATTGGATCAACTATTTTTAATGTGTATGTACCTCTTGTTACTGCTCCAACTTGTGCATTTAAGTAAGCATCATCCCAATAAATTTCTGATTGTGTTCCAAATCTATTATTTGGAATTTCCTTTAAATTTACATAGAAAGCTGTTTGATTTGATCCTGGTTGTCCTCCAAATTTAAATCTCTCCCAACTTTGTTTAACTAAAGATGACATTATTCCATCTCCAGCAAAAATTGATTGTGCATTTGGATCCTCTGATGTAAAAGTAAATCCTCCTGCTTCTGTAATACATCCAGTTATTGCACCTTCTTGCATTGTAATAAGAGCCATTCCCTCTGGTACTATAATTTTACTTCCGTTTGAAATAATATTATTTGAACCTTTTGTATTTGAACCCCTACCTGCATTTGTTCCTTGTGGTACTGCTGGATAAATTCCTGCTGTTGCTGGAACACCTTGCATTGGTACTAAATAATCTTTCCATTGATCTGCAAATGTTCCACCGATTGCTCCTGCAAAAGCTTTAATAAAGCCCATAATAAGACCTCCTTTATAATTTTAACTAAAATGAATATAGCATAGTTGTCGAAAATTGTAAATATATTTTTAATAGTTTTCTTATATTTTTTATAATTATACTAATAATATTTTATAAGCATAGTTAGTAAAATATTGAGAAAACAGTTTAAAAAGTATGAGTATTATTATAAAAAATATTAGTTTTCTTTGTTTACAATTTTTTTCATTATAATAGAATTATAAATTATAAGGAGGGAAAAGCATTGGAATCATTTGACGATTCAAAAAGAAGATTAGAAATCGCAAAAGATATAGGTAAAAATTTGTTTACTTTAAGAAAGGCAAAAGGTTATACTAGAGAAGAATTAGCAGAAAAAAGCAATTTATCTTCAAATTATATTTATGGAATAGAAAATGGAACTTATTTGCCTGGTTGTATTGCATTAATTGATTTATCCAATGCATTGAATATAACTGTTAATGAATTATTAAATAAATATATGTATAACAAAAAAAACTTTTTCTTAGAAAAAATTGCTTTAGAATTTGATAATTTATCTGATTATGATTTAAATTTAATTTTAAATATAATAGATTTTTGTGCAAAAAATAAGTAAATGTAAAAAAGTCCAATAAAAACTTTAATCGGTTTTTATTGGACTTTTCTTCAATATACTTTCTTGGTGCGTCATAGAGGAATCGAACCTCCGACCATCAGATTAAGAGTCTGCTGCTCTACCAACTGAGCTAATGACGCATAAATATTTGCAAGTATTATTATAAAATGTTTTGGTCGTATTTGTCAATACTTTTTTTGTTACTTATGGTGGAACGGCTGACTCTTAATCATCCGTTCCCCAGTTTAAGTTACAAATTTTTATAGTTTATTTGCAATTTCTGCAAATTGCTCTATGCTTAAATTTTCTCCTCTTGTGTTTTCTGATAATCCGAAGAGACTTTAATAATTCTTTTATTTGTTCTTTTGATGCTATTCCTGAATTTGCAAGTCCATTTATTAATGTTTTTCTTCTTTGCATAAAACTTGCTTTAATTATTTGAAAAAACTTTTTTTCATCTTTTAAATTTACTGGTGGATTTTCTCTTATATTTAATGTAATTACTTCTGAACTTACCTGTGGTTGTGGAATAAATGAAGTATTTGGTACTATCATTATTTTTTCAGATTCACAATAATAATATACACAGTATGTAATTGCTCCTGTTTCTTTTTCTCCTGGAACAGCAGTTAATCTATCTGCTACTTCTTTTTGTATCATAACAGTAATATTTTTTGTTGGAACTTTTTCTTCTAATAATTTCATAATAATTGGCGTTGTAATATAATATGGAAGATTTGCTACTATTTTTATTTTATCTTTTTCTATATTTTGATCTTTTATTAATTTATCAAAATCTATTTTTAATACATCTTCATTTAATAGTACAAAATTATTATAAAGCAAAAATCTATCTTTTAATATACTAATCATTTTATTATCTAATTCAATTGCTATTACTTTTTTTGCCCTTTCTAGTAATTTATTTGTTAGTGTTCCTAGTCCTGGTCCTATTTCAATTACAACATCTTCTGTTGATATGTTTGCCGCTTCTATAATGTTTTCTATAACTTGCTCATCTATTAAAAAGTTTTGCCCTAAATTTTTATTAGCACTAATATTATATTTTTTTATTAAAAATTTGGTTTCTTCTTCAAGATTCATAATTTTTCCTTTCAATTCATGCTTATTAAATAAGTATATAAACTTATTTAATAAAAGTCAACAAAAAAGACTGTTATTTTCAAACAGTCTTTTTTATTATTTTTTATGCTGCAGGAGTTTCTGTATTAGTTTCAGGCACCTGCTCTTGATTTTCATTTGGCTTTTCTTCTGGATTTTCTTCTGGTTTCTCCTCTGGATCTTCTACTGGTTTTGCGCTTACTTTTTTTGTTCCTCTTCTTACTATTTTTTCTTTTGCCTTATATGTATCTTTTGAAAGTAGCTTTTGTTCAACTACTTTTCCATCTAATTTTAAAATTTTATAGCACTCGCTTCTACAACCATTTACTCCAGCTTGTTCTACTACTTCTTTTCCTTCTTCTAGTGTTGGATCATCTTTATAAGTAGTTGTATAGCCAATATATGATGTTATTTTAGGTTGAATTATTACTTGATATTCCTTTTCTTCTTTAATTCCATATATACTTACTGAACAAACTCCATTTTTTGAATTTGTTACTATTTTTATAGGGTATTTTCTAGTATTTTTAAATACAAAATCTATACTACCATAATATACTGTTGCGTCTCTACCTGCTGCTACATAACCTGTTAAAAACATGTGATTACTTCTTTCTACAATTTCTAAGTTAGCAAATAATGCTACATTATATAATGTAGAAGATAGTTGGCATATACCTCCACCAACATCTGGAACTACTTTTCCACCAATGTATGCTGTTCCTTCTTTGTAACCTGCTTCTATAGTTCTTCTTCCAACTACTGTATTATATGAAAAGTTTTCTCCCGGCATTATAACTGTTCCATTAACTTTTGAGCTTGCAAGTTCTATGTTTGTACTTCTATTTTTATTACTTGCATCATATGTTGTTGAAAATGTAGCAAGCAAGTCTGGAAATGCTTCTTCTCCTAAGTCACTAATAGTTTTTTTAGGAACTGTTATTTTTAATGGAATTACATATTCTTCTTTATCTTCTTCTAATAATTTTTTTGCTTCATCTATAGAAATGGCAAAGTCAATTCCATCTACATGCATATGCACTTGTGTTGGATTTTTTTCAACATAAGCATCTTGTGGCTCTTTATATATTTCATTTCTAATTTTTTCTAAATCAATTGGATTTGGTTCTTTATATATTGTAGGAATTTCAGTTACTTGATAGTTTGTATGAATATTACTTAATTGTGAATATATTCTACTTTTTAATTTTTCGCTATCAATTATGTAACCTGCTTTTCCTTTTACAATAATTAATTCATCATCTTCTATATAATAGCTACTTTCTATAACAGCATCCTGCATTTTCGAGCTAACATCTGCAATAGCAGTATTTAATAACTCTTCATCTAAATATAATTGTGCTTCTATATTCTTTTTAAATAATTTTGTAAATAATATTTCATAGTTATCTGTAATAATATTTCCTTTTCTTCCTATGTTATATGCTTCTACAACTGCTTTATCTACATCAAATTTAGCATTAAATGTATTTGCTGTTACATTTGTTTCTTCATCATTTCTTTTTAATATTAAGTTATTATTATCATCTTGAAATCTATTATCAATTGCATCATTTATTTGTTTTTTTGCTTGTTCTATAGTTAAATTACTTACATCTATTCCTAATATTGAAACTCCATCTATAATATTTTCATTATTCATATTTAATAATGAAAATATTACTGATAATGTTAATGCTAAAAAAATAATTAACGCAATTACTATTGTAACTATTAGACCCGTTTTTTTCTTTTTATGTACAAATTCTTCATTTACAGTTTTAGCTTCTTTGCTTTTAACTTTAAATTGCTTTTCATTATTTTCTTCGTTAGTTTGTTCATTTTCAATTTTAACTTCTTCTTTTGGTTTTTCTTCATTATTTTGAACTAGTTCTTCTTTTTTTACATCATTTTGTTTTTCATCTTTTAATTTAACTTCTTCAGTCTCTTTGTTTTCTTTCTTTTTCATAGTTTTCCCCTCTATAACAATATATATACTTTAGTATGAAATAATATTACCACATATCTTTTAGTTTTACAATAAAAAGGAAAAGTATTTTTGTCATAATTTATATTTTTTTATCATTTTATACTAGACAAGTTTTTTATTTTTCTATATAATATTTGTAGAAAATTTTGAAAAGAGGAGTATTCAAAATTATGATAGGTGAAATGATTGCATATATTCGTAAAGAAAGAAAGCTAACAAAGGCTGGAATAGCTAGAGGTACAAATATTAATACTGGTCATTTAACTCATATCGAAAAAGGAGAAAGAAATCCTAGTCATAAGGTTCTAAGAAATATGTGTAAAACTATGGGAATTCCTTATCGCCCTTTAATGTATACTTATGATAAGGAGCTTACTGAAGAACATCATTCTTACAAAGTAGAAGCTCACATTCCTTATAATAAAATTCCTAGTTTTGATTCATTAGGTTCTTTGGTTGACTGCCCTCCTACAATTCCTGGTGCATCTATTGCAGTTAAAATTAATGATACTGCTATGGAGCCAAAATTAAAAAAAGATTCTTATGTTTATGTTGAATTTAATACACCATTAGATAACAGAGATTTAGGTTTATTTTCTTATAATAATAAACTATTAATTCGTAGATTTATTATTCGTAAAGATGGTGTTGTTTTAAGAGCAGAAGATAAAGATATAGCAGATATTTGTTTAAGTCCAAAGGAAGAATTTTATATTGTTGGTAAAATCGTTGGAACAGTTGCAGAAGATGAAAATGATTAAAACGTTTTAGTAAAATGAATAATATTTTTGTCAAAAATACTTGAATTATAATTTTTTTAATATTATAATATCAAAATAGATAAACAAGAGATAAATAAGGAGAATTTTAAATGGAATTAGTTAAAAATATTTTCTTTAATACAGATAAATTAATAGAAAATTCAAAGGTAAAAATTTCTTATGCTGGAACTCTTTTTCAAAATGGTTCAGAAGAAGTTTATCTTCATTATGGTTTTGGTCTTAATTGGGAAAACTTAGGTGAAATAAAAATGGAAAAAACTGAACTTGGTTTTCAGGCAGAAATAGAATTAGCTTCATTTGAAACTTTTAATTTCTGTTTTAGAAATGGAAATGATGAATGGGATAATAATGATGGGCAAAATTATATATTTCCAATTGAAAAAGTAGAGCTTTCTTTAGTTGTTAAAGAAGATTCAGAAGTTGCTACTCCTAGAAAATTAAGAAAATCTTATATTTGGAGTAAAAAACTTCGTTTAGCAGTTTATAAAATTATTACTTATTTACCTAGATTAATTTCTGGAAATTATAAAAGAAAAATATCAGAATAAATTAAAATCTCTGGCAAACTGTCAGAGATTTTTTTTAAATATACCATCCTCCATTTATAGAAATTATTTGTCCTGTTGTATATTTATCTTCTATTAACCATTTTACACATTTTGCAATATCAATTGGCATTCCTATCTTATTTAGAGGAATTTCTTCTTTTATTTCATTTTTTTCACTTTCTGTTAAATAAGAATTCATTTCTGTTTTTATTATTCCTGGTGCAATTGCATTTACTCTAATATTTGATGGTCCTACTTCTTTTGCTAATGCTTTTGTAAGTCCATTGACTCCTGCTTTTGCAGTTGAATAAGTAACTTCGCAAGATCCACCCGTTATTCCCCATATAGAAGATATGTTAATAATGCATCCATCCTTTTTATTAATCATTATTGGTAATACTTCTTGGCAACAGTAAAAGACTGAGCTTAGATTTGTTTGTAACATTTTATTCCAATCTTCATCTAAAATATCTGTAAAAAGTTTTGTTTGAGAAATTCCTGCATTATTAATTAAAACATCTATTGTTTTAAATTTTTTTAAAGTAAAATCTATTAATTGTTTTACTTCTTCTCTTTTAGACACATCTGCTTTAAAAATTTCTATTTTTTTGTTTTGTTTTAATAAATCTTCTTGTATTTGTTTTGCTTCGTTTTCTGATTTATTATAATTTAAAACAATATTATAATTTTCCATTGCTAGTAGCCTAACAATTTCTGCTCCAATTCCTCTTGATGCACCTGTTATAACTACAGTTTTATTTGTTATATTTTTTTCTTTCACTTCTTCCATAATTTCTATTTGCTCCTTTATAAGTACTTGTTAATGAATGGCAATTTGGACATAGTAATATTAAGTTTTCTTCATTATTATTTTGATAATTGCCATCTATATGTTCTATTTCTAATGGAATTTTATTTGTATATGAATTTTTCTCTCCCCACCCGCATCTTGCACATTTATTGTTATACTTTTCCATTAAATATCTTTTTATATGTAAGGAAGTTTGATAGCTACCCCTTATTCCACTCGTTTTATTATTTTTCCAATTATTAATATACTCTTTATATTCGTACTCTTTTTGACACTGGTTATTGCAGAATTTTTTCTTACTATTAATTAAATTTTGGCAGTTTAAGCAATACAATATTTTATTTATAATTTAACTTTAAAATTAAATTATATCTCCTTTCTTTTGCATATAAAAGCAAAGAACTAGACAAGTTCTAAAACAAGTCTAGTTCTAAGTAATGGAGCCACTTATCTGATTCGAACAGATGACCTACTGATTCATACTACTATAACTTTCATTACCACATTTTATTGTGTTTGTAGTCTGGACTTTCTCTTTACCATGGCTTTCGCTTTAGGTATACCGTATAAAGTCTCTACACTTGAAAACAAACTGTTTTCTAGCTCGGGATTAGCATTTAAAAGCCTTCCCCGAATTAGCGGTATCCACTTTATATGTTTCCATATAAAGGTGCAAGATAGTTCAAAATAAAACTTTTAGTTTTATCTATCCCACAAGTCAGTTGCTCTACCAGCTGAGCTAAAGTGGCATATGTTGGTGACCCCGACGGGAATCGAACCCATGTCTCCGCCGTGAAAGGGCGATGTCTTAACCGCTTGACCACGGGGCCATGATATAAAACTTTTCTAGGATTTAAGTTTATATGCTTAAACCCTAGAGTTGGTGAGCCATCGCGGACTCGAACCGCGGACAACTTGATTAAAAGTCAAGTGCTCTACCACCTGAGCTAATGACCCAAGTCTCAAGCTTGCAACTCTCGTTTGAGTTAACACAAGCTTTATTTTAAACTATTTTATATTATTTGTCAATACATTTTTTAAAATTTATAGGGAAAAATATCTAAAAATTATATTTTATTATGAGTTTGTAATTTTATGCATTTAATTTCTCTATAATTTCTTCTACATCAATTCCATGTACTTCACAAGCTTCTTCTATAGTTTCTGCTTGAGAAGCAGGACATCCTAAACAGTGCATTCCAGCTTCTAATAAAATTTCTGCTTTTTCTGGTGAAGTTTCTAATAACTCACCTATTGTCATATCTTTTTTTATTTCCATAGTATTCTCCTTTCCAAACCATATTTTATTTTATCATATTTTTATAAAAAAGTATAGACAAATTTTAAAATTTGTTATATTATAAAAAAAGTGAGGTGATATAAAATAGAATTAATTGATTATTTTTTCATACTTCTTATTATCAATTCTTTTATCTTTTTTTATTCATTATATACTTTTTTCGAGGTAAAAATATTTCACAATTTACAAGGTTCTAAGTTAAAATTAAAAACAAATCTATTAAAATAGGAGGCTTTTTATTGTTAAAACGTATCTTATTTACTTTATTTTTTATGTCTTTATTTTGTTTTATTGGTTTTCAAATTTTTATTCCACTTTATAATAAAAATCATATTATAGTAGATTATGGGCTTCATTCTTTTGATATTTGTATAGAACAACCTGTTTTATGGAAATATTGTAAAATTTGGTTTTGTTTTACTTATATTTTTTCTTCCTTCTTTTTTTCTAATACAATATATCAGTTACTTTTTCATAAATCTTTAAAAAATTCAAAAAAATATAAACCTAAAATTAAAAAGCAAAAGAGTTCAACTTCTTTCATAAATTTGGAATTAGATAATTCTTTAAGATTATTAGTTGGTGAAACTGAACAAGAAAAAAGTTTAATATATTTACCCGAAAAAAGTTTATATCAAAATATTTTAATCACAGGAACTATTGGAACAGGAAAAACTAGTAGTGCAATGTATCCATTTACTAAGCAATTAATTGGCTATTTGCATAATGTTGAAAATGAAAAACTTGGTATGCTTATTTTAGATGTAAAAGGAAATTATCACAAAAAAGTACTAGAGTTTGCACAAGAATTTAATAGAGAAAATGATGTTATTACTATTGAATTAAATGGTAAATACAAATATAATCCTTTACATAAACCAAATTTAAAACCCTCTATATTAGCAAATCGTTTAAAAACAATTTTATTACTTTTTTCTAAGAATAATACTGAATCTTACTGGCTTGATAAAGCTTCTCAAATTTTAGAAGAATGTATTAAACTTTGTAGGCTATATAATGATAATTATGTTACTTTTCAAGAATTACATAAATTAGTAACAATTCCAGATTATTATTTAGAAAAAGTTAACTTATTACGTGAAAAGTTTTTTCAAAATGAATTTTCTAATAACCAAATTTATGATTTGCTTTCTGCTATAACTTTCTTTCAAAAAGAATTTTTATCATTAGATGATAGAACATTATCTATTTTAAAATCTGAAATTACTCGTATTACAAATTGTTTTATATCTGATTATGATGTTTTAAAAACATTTAACCCTAGTAAAGAAGAATTAAATTTTTTTGGTTTCGAAGAAGTTCTTTCTAAAGGTAAAATTGTAGTTTTAAACATGAATATCAATGAATATTCTAGTCTATCAAAAATAATTGCTGCATATTTAAAATTAGATTTTCAAACTGATGTTATGTCAAGATTAGCCAAAAATAATTATTCTAATTTTAGAAGTGTTTGTTTTATTTCAGATGAATATTCGGAATATTGTACAGAAACAGATGCTAACTTTTTTTCTCAAAGTAGAGAAGCTAAATGTATTAATATTGTTGCTACTCAAAGCTATACTTCGCTTCTTAATACTTTACATAATCAAGCTGCTGTTAATGTTATTATTCAAAATTTAATTAATAAATTATGGTTTCGTAATGATGATATTTTTACAATTGAAACTGCACAAAAACAGATTGGAAAAGAAGATAAAGAAAAAATCTCAAGAGGCTTTTCAGAAAATGCTAAAGAAACTGTTTTTAGCTATTTTACTAATTCATTGAATTCTAAAAATTCTAGTATATCAGAAACTATTAATACTCATATTTATTCTGATTTTGTATATGATACAAACTTTTTTACGCAATCACTTAAAAATTTTTCCTGCCTAGCATTTCTTTCTGATGGTTCTAAAATAATTCACCCACAAAAAATTAATTTATTTCCATATTTTAAATAATTAATTCAAAATTTATTTCAAGGAGTGATTTTATGTTTACAAAAAAATTAAAATTCAATCAAAATTTTTTTATAAAAATATTATTTTTATTTATGATTTTTTATGTATTTTTTTATTCTCCAGTTTATGCTGGTTTATTTGATGGAAATCCACAAATTGTAGACAAATTAAATTCTACATTTGAGCAAATTGAAAGTTGGCTGCTAAAGCTTGCTACTCCTGCAGCTGCAGTTGCAATAGCTGTTGGCGTTTTTATGCAAAAGTTTAGTTTTGGAGATGAAGAAAGAATAAGAATTGCCAAAAAATTAATTAGAAGTACTTTATTTTCATATGCTTTTATTCTTGTTTTAGATTTAGTTTTATCTGCAATTCAAACATTATTAAAATAGGAGGCGCTGTTTTTGGAAGATCCTACTTCTTTAACTAATACAATTATTCAAACTATTAATTCTATTTTTCAAACTTTATTTTCTTCTATTGATAATAGTGTTTATAAAATATTAGATGAAATTACTTTTGTTAATAGTAATATTTTAACTGATTCTATTTTTGAAAAATTATTTGGTACAAATTCTTCAAATGGTTTGCTTTTAATTGCAAATTCCTTGCTGTTTGGTTTTAGTTTATATTATGCAATTAGATTATTATATTCTTATTATATGAACTTACAAATAGAAAGACCTTTTCAATTTGTATTTAAATTATTAATTTTTGGAATTGTTATGAATTGCTCCTACTTAATTTGTAAGCAATTTTTAGAACTTAATAGTTTTATTTCTGATGCAATTAGAAATATTGGAGGAAAAATTTTAGGAAGCGAAATTTCTTTTTCAGGATTAATTACTCAATTAAATAATTATATTTCTATTAATGAAGAAAGTTTTACTGTATTTTCATTTGATGGAATGATAAAAAGTTTTATTTCAATAGGTTTATTTAATTTAATTTTTTCATATTCTTTGCGCTTTATTTTAATAAAAATATTTATCTTATTAACTCCATTTGCTATTTTAAGTTTAATAAATAGTTCTACTTCTTGGCTTTTTAAAACGTGGTTCAGAACAATTTTATCCTTATTATTACAACAATCTTTTATTTCAATTATTTTATTAATTATTTTTTCTGTACCATATCAAAGTGAAAACATTCTTTCTAAATTAATTTATATTGGCGGTATTTATGCTTTAATTCATGCTAATTCATATATAAGAACTTTAATTGGAGGAATTTCTACTGATGTTTCTAATAATTTGCAAATTGGAGCTAATACATTAAAAAATATATAATAAAGATAAATTTATTTTATTAATATTAAATTTATAATTTTTATTTTATTATTTATTCTATTGTTTATTTTATTATTCATTATTTACTATTTATTATTTATTATTTATTTTTTAATTATTATAAATTTATTATTTTAAATAATATTTATAATTTAATTTATATTTTATTTAATTTTTATATGAGGAGATTAATTATGAAATTTATTTTTCCACAAAATTATAATTTTAAAAATAAATTATTTGGAATTTTAGATTATTCATCTTTAATATTAAATATTATTTGGGATGCTATTATTTTTATTTTGATAAATTTATTTTTCAAAAATTTAAATGTAAAAATATTTGTGTTTATACTATTCTGCTTTCCAATTTTTTTGTTTAGCATAATCGGTTTTAATCATGAAAATATAGTATATATTTTAGTATATATTATACATTATATTAAGAGTCCAAAGTTATATTTATATTCGAAGCAATAAAATTGTCTTTTTGTTCGTTCTGTTGTTTTTCTTACTAACTTTATATAATGAGCCTTATTATTTTAAAGTTCATAAGGATGTATGTTAGTTTTCATAATCTTTGTTATGTATATCGTTTGAACTTATTATAAAATGTTATTAAAAGTATTCAATCCCAATACTTTTTTTACAAATTCATATTTTAAATTTTGTTATATTCTGCCTTTCTATTAAATTTTAATCATTTATATGGCATAATATTTACTTCAAATTATACAATGGATTTTTCACCTTAGCTACATTTTGACAATTTTTATTTTTGAAATTTTTATTATATTTTATACAAAATTTAGTGTTAATATTTTATAAAACAATCTAGATATACGTGAACATATTTTTGCATTTTTTCTATCATTTCTAATTTACATTTTTTTACATTATCTTATGTGACTTTTATATCTTACTTTTCTACTTTTTTCGTTTTCTATTTGTTAATATTAATTTTAATAATTTACTTTTTTATGTTTTTAATTTTCTTTTTTTAATTTTATTATTTTATTATTTTTAAATTTTTTGTTTTATTATTTTGTTTTTTAATTTTATTTTTATTATATTTTTTATTTTTATTTCAAATTATTTTTATTTTTGATTTTATTATTTTAATTTATAATTTTTATTCTATTTTTAATTTTAGTTTTTATTTTAATTTTTATTTTTAAATTTTCAATTTTTATTTTTTATTTTATTATTTTTATTCCTTTATTATTTTTTATTTTTTTTATATTATGTTTTATAAGAATTTAACATTTTTATTTATTAAAAATTATTTTACTTTTATATTTCGTTTTGTTGTAAATTTTGTAGAAAAATGATATAATTTTTTCAAAATACAATAATTGGAGGAATCTCTATGAAATTAGAGCAAAATGATTTATTGCCATTGTTTTCAAATACAAATATACCAGATATATTTTTTACAGAATATTTGCCAGAAGCAAATAGCGATTTTGTTAAAGTATATTTATATATTTTATTTCTTTCTAAATATGATAAAGATATTAAAGTAAATGATTTATGTAAGAAATTAGGGCTTTCTCTAAAAGTAATTCAAGATGCTATTAAATATTGGGAAGATCAAAACGTACTTGTTAGAAAAAATACTGGATTTGTTTTTAATAATTTACAAGAAATAGAACTACATCATTTATATAAGCCAAGAGTTTCTTTATCTGCTGAGCAAATTCAAAAATCTGCTGAAAGCCAAAAGCGTGCAAAAACTCTTGAATATATTAATAATAAATTTTTCTCTGGTTTAATGCCAACTACATGGTATCCAGATATTGAATTATGGTTTAAAAAATATGAATTTGATGATGAAGTTATGATTGCTTTATTTGAATATTGTTTTGATAAGTCTGCTCTTCATAGAAATTATATTCAAGTAGTAGCAGATGCTTGGTCTAAAAATTCAATTAAAACTTATAATGATTTGGAATTATATTATGAAAAACAAGAAAAAGTAAATAAAATTGCTAATATGATTATTAAAAAATTAAATATATCTAGACCTTTATCTCAATATGAATTTAATTATGTTGAAAAATGGATTATAGATTTCGCTTTTTCTTTTGATATAATTGAAATTGCATTAAAAAGAACTACTTCTAAAGTAAACCCTAGCTTTGATTATATTGATAAATTATTAACAGATTGGCATGATAGAAAATTTACAACTCCAGAACAAGTTCAAAAATTTTTAGAAGATATGAAACAAAAGAATAAAAATATAAAGCAATTAGAAAAGAAAACTGAATACCAAAAATACGATCAAAGATCTTATAGTAATTTAAATGAATTATATGCAAACAAAAAAAATTAGTTTAGTGGAGGTTTTATTTTGAATAATTCTACTCTTAATTCTTTATTAATTGAATATAATAAAAAAAGGATATTTGCTGAAGAGTTTGCTCAAAAAAATAAAGAAAATTTATATAATAAATTTCCTGAACTTTTTGATATTGATAAAAAATTAAGCTCTTTAGCTTTTTCTGCAATGAAAGAATTAGCTCAAAATAATAATAAAGAACTAATTGAAAAATTAAATTCAGATATTACTATTTTAAAAAAACAAAAAGAAAAAATATTAAAGTCTATTGGTAAAGAAGCAGAAAGTATTATTCCTAATTATGAATGTAAAATTTGTAATGATACTGGTTACGTTTTTGATGGTAAATCTTCTAAAATGTGCAATTGTTTAAAGCAAAAAATTTATAATATAGAATATAATAAATCTAACATTAGTAATTTAGAAAAACAAAATTTTAATAATTTTAATTTAAATTTATATTCTAATGAAATTTCAAAAGATAAATATGGTTCAGATATTTCTCCAAGAGAAAATATTAAGTTAATTTTAGATATTTGTAAGAAATTTATTTCTAATTTTGATGATTTATCAGAAAAAAATTTATTATTTACAGGAAGAACAGGTCTTGGAAAAACATTTCTTTCTAGCTGTATTGCAAATGAATTATTAAAACAAGGTAAAACTGTATTATATCAAACTTCTTCTGTTATGCTAGATACAATTATTAATTATCATTTAGGAAAATCCAACGTTTCTTCTGACATTTATGAGCATTTGCTTAATGTGGACTTATTAATTATTGATGATTTGGGAACAGAAGGAATTAATAATATGAAATTAGTAGAGCTATTTAATTTATTAAATGCTAGACTATTAAATTCAAAAAAAATTACTAAAACTATTATTTCTACTAATTTAAGTTTGCAAGATATTTTTGATGCTTATGATGAAAGAATAGTCTCTAGAATTATTGGGTACTATAATATTTGTTATTTCTTTGGTGATGATATTAGATTAACTCATTAAACTTAATATATTTAATAATTTTTACATAAAAAAATACACCTCAAATATAATTTGAGATGTATTTTTTTATTTATTTTTCTTCTTCCTCTGGATTAATAGTTTCTATGCTAACTACCTTTCCTTCATTTGTTCTCATAAGTGTAACACCTTGTGTTGATCTACCTAAAACACTAATATCTTTTACTCTTAATCTAATAATTGTTCCGTTTTCTGTAATAAGCATTACGTCTTCATCATCTGTTGCAATACGAATTCCTACTAAGCTTCCTGTTTTTGGTGTAATTTTATATGTAGTTACGCCTTTTCCACCTCTTGTTTGAACTCTGTATTCATTTAATTCTGTTCTTTTTCCAAATCCATTTTCTGTAATTGCAAGTAGCGTAGCATTTTTATTTCCCTCAATGATGCTTTCCATTCCTATTACAGAATCTTCTTCATTTAAGCGAATACCTATAACACCTTGTGCAGTTCTTCCCATTGGTCTTACATCTTTTTCTCCAAATGTAATACAAGCACCTTCACGAGTTACCAATACAACATTATCTTCACCATCTGTTAATCTAACATCTATTAATTCGTCATCTTCTCTTAGTGTAATAGATAAAAGACCGGTTTTTCTACTAGAATCAAATTCATTTAATGGTGTTTTTTTAATGAAGCCTTTTTTAGTTCCCATTAATAAATATTTTCCTTCTGCAAAGTTAGAAATTGGAATAACTGCTGATATTTTTTCTCCTGCATCTAATCTTAATAAATTAACTATTGCAGTTCCTTTTGCTGTTCTTCCTGCTTCTGGTACTTCATATCCTCTTAGTCTATAAAGCTTTCCTTTATTGCTAAAGAATAATATTGTATCATGAGTTGAGGCTGTAAATATTTGTTTTACAAAGTCTTCTTCTCTTGTTGCTAATCCTGTAATTCCTTTTCCTCCACGTTTTTGGCTTTTATATGTATCTATTGGCATTCTCTTTATGTAACCAAAGTGTGTTAACGTAATTACGGTTTGTTCTTCTTTTACTAAATCTTCAATGTTAATTTCTCCTTCTGCAGCAACAATTTTTGTTCTTCTCTCATCACCATATTTTTGCTTTATTTCTAATAATTCTTCCTTTATAATGTCATATACTAATCTTTCGCTTGCTAAAACTGCTCTTAAATGTTCAATTAATTTCATTAGTTCATTATATTCTTCATCAATTTTTTCTCTTTGCAATCCTGATAATGTTCTTAATCTCATATCTAGTATAGCTTGCGCTTGAATTTCAGAAAGTTTAAACCTTTCCATTAATCTTTCTTTTGCATCATCATAAGAATTACGAATAATTTCAATTACTTCATCAATATTGTCTAAGGCAATTTTCAATCCTTCTAAAATATGTGCTCTTGCTAATGCTTTGTCTAAGTCAAATTGCGTTCTACGAAGAATTACATCTTTTCTATGATCAATATAATAGTCTAAGCATTGTCTTAGCGTTAATATTTTAGGTTCACCATTTACTAAGGCAAGCATTATAATACCAAATGTATCTTGAAGTTGTGTATGTTTATATAATTGATTTAAAATTACTTGAGCATTTACATCTCTTTTTAATTCAATTACTATTCTTATTTTTGACTCTCTATCTGATTCATCTCTAATTTCTGAAATTCCTTCTATTCTTTTTTCTTTAACTAAATCAGCCATATCTTCAATTAATTTTGCTTTGTTTACTTGATATGGAAGAGAATTTACAATAATTCTTTGCCTATTTCCACTCATTTCTTCTATTTCAGCTTCTGCTCTTACCGTTATTTTTCCTTTTCCTGTTGTATAGGCTTGTTTAATTCCTTCTAAACCTAATATAATTCCTTCTGTAGGAAAATCAGGTCCTTTTATTACTTCCATTAATTCTTCATCTGTAACATTATCTTCATCTATAATTTTTATAATTCCATTTATTACTTCTGTTAAATTATGTGGTGGAATATTTGTTGCCATTCCTACTGCAATACCAGATGAACCATTAATTAATAATGTAGGTATTTTTGCAGGAAGTACAGTTGGTTCTTGTAATCTATCATCATAGTTTGGCATAAAATTTACTGTATTTTTTTCTATATCAGTAAGCATTGTTTCTGCAATTTTAGCCATTCTTGCTTCTGTGTACCTCATAGCAGCTGGGCTATCTCCATCAACAGATCCAAAATTTCCATGTCCATCAATTAAAGGATATCTTTGCGTAAAGTCTTGTGCTAATCTGACCATAGCATCATATACAGAAGAATCTCCATGTGGATGATATCTACCTAAAACAGAACCTACAGTATTTGCACATTTTCTATATGGCTTGTCTGATGTAATACCATCTTCATACATAGAGTATAAAATTCTTCTATGAACTGGTTTTAATCCATCTCTTACATCTGGAAGTGCTCTAGATACAATAACACTCATAGCATAATCAATATAAGCAGTACGCATTTCTTTTTCTATGTCACGTTCTATTATTTTTCCGTCATTTCTTTTTTGCTCATTTGCTTCCATTTTTATACCTCTTTTCTTGTTTTCTTACCTGTTAATTATACTAAAATGGAAAAAAATATGCAAGTAAAAAGTAGAAGAAAAATGCTATTTAATTACTATTCAAAATAAATTACAAATTTTAGAGTATCTATCTATTTATTAAAATATTTTTTTATTTTTGCCATAAATATTAGGCTTTAAGTAATAGCAAATAATTTTAATATAATAAAACTTATGCAGTTAATATTCCAGCTAATTGTAATTGCTCTTGACTTAAATTAAAATCATGTCCATTATTTTTTATTAATAAATGTATATTTTCAATTTCTCTTGCTTGCTTAATAGTATTTTCTAAAGGTAATAATTCTTTTAACCTATCTTTTATTTTTTGATATTCTCTTTCCATTCCGTCAAAGTCTTTTGAATTATAATAATTGCGCCAATTATTTTCATATTTTCCTAACTTTTCTACATTATCTAATTGACTTACAAATTCAGTTTCAATATTTGTACTAATATTATCTAGTATTACATTTTTTCCTTGTCTAATTAAACTAGCTACATTTATTGGCAACCAGCCATTTTTTATACTAGTAGATATAGCAGTATCTAATACATTAGATACTCCATCAATAATTCCACCATTTTTTATTGCATTTTGTGCTTGAGAAATATTTTCAAATTTTCCTGTAAATATACCCGTTACACTTTTTCCTAATTCAATTCCACTTTCAACTGCTTTGTTAATTCCTTCTTTTAAACCACCTTTTATTAAACTATTTTTTACATCTATTACTTGATTTTCAACAAAATCTGGTAACATCCATCTTAAACCTAAGTCTATAGCTGTATTTATTACTTTTCCTATAGTAGAATTTAAAAATCCAGTTTGCTCTTTTTCTGTAACTAATTCATTTGTTTCATTTTTTTCTATTTCTTGATTTAATGCTTTTTGTTTAGTTTCCTCTTTTAATAAATTTTCCATTTTTATTCTCCTTTTATTTTTATTACTTTTTTATTTATTATATTTTTAATTTTATAATTAATTTTTTATTAAATCTTTATATAGTTTTAAATATTCTTTTTGTAAATTTCTATTTATATTTCCTATGGCATTTTTATTAATGATTAAATTATAATTTGAATCATTATTTAATTTTCCTAAAATATTAAAATCTGAAAATATATTTTTTAATATAGAAAAATCTATAGAATTTACATCATATTTATTAAATATAATGTAAAAACTTTTAATTGGTATTTTCCATTTATTAATATATATATTCAATAATTTTTTTGCCTTTTTTATTTGTAATAAATTTGTTTCTGAAATAAAAATATTTAAATTAGATAATTTCATAATTTCTTTTGTAAAATCTAAAAAGCATTCAGAAGATGTATCTATAATAATTACATTATATTTTTTTGCTAAAGTATCTAAAATATTTTTTATTTTTTCATTATTAATTTTATAATTTGAATTAAATAATAAATTAACACCAGATATTAAATCAATTTTAGAATTAATTTTTATTATTAATTCTTCTATTTTTATTTCATTTGATTTATTTTCCATTTTATTTATTATTTTTTCAGAATATTTTTTTACTCCTAAAATAGTATGTAAACTGTTATTTAAAACATCAAAATCTATAATTAAAATTTTATTTTTATTTATTGATTTTGCTAAATTAACTGTAAATATGCTCTTGCCTGCGCCACTTGTTCCACTTACACAAATTATTTCTTTTGTTTTTTCTTTTAATGTTTTTTTTCTTGAAAAAAATTTATTATATATATTAATTAATTTCTCTTTTTTTAAGGTATTTTCTAAAATTACATTAGATTTTTCATTTTTTTCTTCTAATAATTTTTTAAGTTCAACTATTTCTTTTTTTAAATCATTATTTTCTTCTTTTTGATTTGTTTTTATAATTTGAACTATTTCTTTTATTTCTATTTCATTGTTATAAAAAATAAAATTTATACCTTTTGCATACAAATAATTTTCTAATTCTTTATTTTCTTTTTCTAAAAATAAAATTATTTGTATATTATTATTAATTAATTTTATTTTCTCTATTAAATTTTTTATTTCTAAATTTCCTGGTATTAATTCACTTAAAATTATAAAATTAATATTTGGCTCTTTTTCTAAAAATTCAAATATCCCTTCTTGATATTGTATGTCTTCTGACATAACTTCAAATTCATTTTCTTTTTTTAAGTTTACATTTAATGTTGGATTACCTATTGCTGTTATTATTTTTTTCATTTTTTATTCCCCCATTTATTATATTTGCTTCAAAATCTGCTGCTTCAATTTTTGTTAAAATATGTTCATTTCCTATAAACATTAAACATTCTCCTCTTTTTAAAGATTTAATTTCCACTTTTTCTTTTTCTGATAAATTTGTATATTTTTCTAATACTTTAATATTTTCCTCTTCTAAAGAAAAAAATGTTTTTATTTGTGAATTATTTAAAATACTTTTTCCATAAGTTCCATCTTCTAAACTAAATAAATCTGAAATATCTTGTGTTATTGCTACACTACTTCCTCCATATTTTCTTATTGTTTTAAATATCTTATAAATAAAACTTGCTACTTCTTTGTTTGAGGTAATGCCTATTAATCTCCATATTTCATCCATATAAATAGCTTTTTTTATTTCTCTATTTTTCTTTATTCGATCCCAAAAAAGATCAATACAAAGCCACATTCCATATTTTAAATTATCCTCTCCTAATTCATATACATCTGCTACTATTAACAAATTTTTTAGTTCTATATTCGTATAATTGTTAAAGTATTTTAATGAACCTTTTACAAATGGAATTAACTTAATTTGAAATTTTTTAGTTCTTTCATCTTCTCCTAATAATTCATAAAATTCTTCTAATATTGGCATATCATGTGTGTCCTTAAAAATTGGTTTAATATATATTTTTTCATATTGCTTTTTATATAGAGTTTTATCATCAAAAGTAATTCCTTTTTTTCCATATAGCTCAATTATTTTTTCTTCTAAAATAGCCTTTTCTTCTTCATTTATATTTCCAAATATTAAGTTAAAAAATCCATTTAATTTGCTTATTTTATTTGCTAAATATCCTTGTCCATCTTCTTCTATGCTTTCTTCTCTAATATCAAATACATTTATATATGTATTTGAACCTGGACCAATTTTTAATAAAGTTCCATTTAAATTGCTACATAAATTTCCATATTCTCTATCTGGATCTATAATATATTGTTCTATTCCAATTATTCTGTTTCTTAAAATAAGCAATTTTGCATAAAAAGATTTTCCAGCTCCGCTTGTTCCAAAAATACAAATATTTGCATTTTTATATTTATCAGTATTATATCTGTCTATAAAAACTAAAGAATTGTTATAAATGTTAGTTCCAATTAAAATTCCTTCTTCATCAAATACTGCAGAAGAAATAAATGGATATGTTGACATAAGTCCACTTGTTAATATATTTCTTTTTGCAGCTTCTTTTAAAAATTTAGAGTTTTGCATAATTGGAAGTGAAGTTAAAAATGCTTGCTCTTGTCTAAAATATGCTCTTTTTGTTTGCATGCCTTTTCCTTGTAGTAAGCCTTCTAACTTGCTTAGTGAATATTCTAATTCTTTTAATTCATTAGAAAATGTGGTTACATAAATATATAAAAAATATAATTCCTCATTATTTACTTGCATTTCTTTTCTAATATATTTTGCATCATTATATGTAAATGCAGCTAAATCTATATCTTGCCTATTTTGATTGCTTTCTTTTAAATCTACAGAAACATTTCCAATATGATATGTTAAATCTCGAATTGTTTTATAAGTATCTTGTTTTTCATAAAAAATTGAAATATTTAAATTAATATTAGCATCAATTAATGATTTTAATAGTAAATCTGTTTGTTCTCTAAAATAATTTGTAATTATTAAAGTAGAATAATACATATTATCTATTTCAATATATTTCGGATTTAATAAATTAATATACGATGGACTTATTTCATCTTTTTGAGAAATTGTACCTTCTAAAAAAGGAAGAGCTTTATTTTTTTCTTTATTGTTTTTTTCTTTAATAATTTTATTTTTTAATTTTTGTAAAAGGTCTTTTATAACTTTTATACCTCCTATTTTAAATTTGATTTAAATATATTCTGGAATTTAAAAAAGAAAATAAAATGGAAATAGCTTCTTGTTTTGTATCTATTGAAATTACCATATTCCCACACCTTGATAAACAATCCTTTATTTTAAAATACTTATCATTTAGATTTTCTATAGCATAATTTTCAAAATTTAAAACTTCTTTATTTTCATTTTTTTCTTTTAAAATGATATAAAAATTTTTTGTAGAGGATTTTTTATCATGATTTAAATTTTTTATATATTGAATATAATTTTTAGAAATTTCCTGAATAGAATTTTTTTCATTTGTTAAGTTTTCATTTATTTTTTCTATATGTTTGCTTAAGTCTTCTTTATTACTTTGAATTAATATTTGAAAACAAAAGTTACAAGTCTTTAAAAATATTTTATATGAATTTAAAATAGCTTCTTTTTCTAGTTCCGATTTTAAATTAAAATTTATTGGAGTTATTTTTAATATTTTTATATATTCTTTATTTTTTAGTTCAATAATTCCATTATTTAAAATTTTTTCAAACGGAAGCCATTGTTGAACTGTTAAATTTTTTTTATTTTCCATATTCCTCCTTTTATTATATTTTGCTAATACAATTTTTTATTTTTAGTACATTTCATGTTAAAAAATAAGATAATGCTAGCATTATAAATTTAATTTCATAATAAATTTTTCAATTTAAAGTATTGGAATTCCTAGAATAAAATTTTTGAAAAAAATTATGTAAAGTAGTAATTACTATTTTTATAATACTATCATGTGCAAAAAATGTCAAGAAAAATCGTATGCCAAAATTCGACAAAATTTTTATGAATAAAAAAAAATTAAATTAACATAATAAGAATATAAGGTTAATATTAGTTGAACTAAGAGTTTTATAAGGTCTGTTTTTGGTTTTATAAAATTCGAGCAAAGAGTTATTATTGCTTAAAATAATCTTTTAGGTGGTACTAATTCGGAGATGAGAATATATTATTTGTATTTAAGCTATATTTGCAGTTTATTTTTGTTACTTTAATGAAAATAGATATTAAATATATGGTTGAAAATATAGATTATATATTCGAAGTTAAGATTATTTTTATATTTTTAAATGGTTGTTATTAGTCCTTATTTTAGGATGAATATGGCTATTTAGGGTATATTAATAGTCGAGCAACTGATTTATATATTTGGTGAAATGGCTTATTTGTATAGTAATATACATTAGGTCAATAGTTAGGTATATGAGTTTTAGCTGTAAATTAATATTAGCTTTATTAGATAATAGCTAGTAGATTTTATTTTCTACTAGCTATTAAAAAATATTAAACATCTAGATTTCTTACATATTTAGCATTATCTTCAATGAATTTTCTTCTTGGTTCAATTTCATCTCCCATTAATAAAGTAAATATAGCATCTGCTTTCATGGCATCTTCCATTGTTACTTTTATTAAAATTCTTCTTTCTGGATCCATTGTTGTTTCCCATAATTGTTCAGGATTCATTTCTCCTAGACCTTTATATCTTTGGATTGCAAGTTGATCTCTTGGTATTCCTTTTTCTGCTAAATCATTGAATGCTTTTTCTAAATCTTCATCTGTATAACAGTATACATCTTCCATTCCTTTTTTAGATAATTTATATAAAGGAGGTTGAGCTAAATATACATTTCCATTTTCAATAAGTGGTCTCATATATCTAAAGAAAAACGTTAATAATAGTGTCCTAATGTGTGCACCATCAACATCTGCATCTGCCATTACTATTACTTTTCCATAACGAATTTTAGATATATCAAAATCATTGCCTATTCCGGCTCCTACTGCTAAAATTACTGGTTGTAATTTATCATTATTATAAATTTTATCTGCTCTTGATTTTTCTACATTAAGCATTTTACCCCAAAGTGGAAGTATTGCTTGAAATCTTCTATCTCTACCTTGTTTTGCACTACCACCTGCTGAATCTCCCTCTACTATATATACTTCACATTCTTCTGGTACTTTGCTACTACAATCTGCTAGTTTTCCTGGTAAAGTAGTTGTTTCTAGTGCACTTTTTCTTCTAACTAACTCTCTTGCTTTTCTTGCAGCTTCTCTAGCACGTGATGCATTAATACATTTTTCCAAAATAGCTCTACCTACTGCTGGATTTTCTTCTAAAAATGTTGATAAAGCATCATTTACCATACTTGCTACAATTCCTGTAACATTGCTATTTCCTAATTTTGTTTTTGTTTGTCCTTCAAATTGAGGTTCTTTTACTTTTACTGAAACAACTGCTGTAATTCCTTCACGAATATCTTCTCCTAGTAAATTAGGGTCTTTTTCTTTTAATAAATTATGGCTTCTTGCATAATCGTTAAATGCTTTAGTAAGACCTCTTTTAAAACCTTCTAAGTGAGTTCCACCTTCAATTGTATTAATGTTATTAACAAAAGTATATATATTTTCTGAATAAGCTGTTGTATATTGAAAAGCTATTTCTACTGGTACTTCTCCATCTTTTTCAATATAAATTGGTCTTTCATGTATTTTTTCTTTATTATTATTTAAAAATTCTACAAAAGAGTTAAGTCCTCCCTCAAAGTGGAATTCTGCTTTTTTAATATCTTCTGGATTTCTTAAATCTTGAATATTAATTTTTAATCCTTTTGTTAAAAATGCAATTTCTCTAAATCTAGTTTCTAAAACTTCATATTCATATTCCAAAGTTTCAAATATAGTATCATCTGCTAAAAATCTAACTTTAGTTCCTGTTTTATCAGAATCTCCAATTCTTGTTAATGGCTCTACAGTTTTTCCTTTTTCAAATTTCATTTGATATATTCCACCATCTCTTTGAATTGTTACTTCTGTCCAAGTTGATAAAGCATTTACTACAGATGCTCCTACACCATGAAGACCTCCAGAAACCTTATATCCACTATCTCCACCAAATTTTCCACCAGCATGAAGTTTTGTATATACAGTTTCTGCAGCAGAAATTTTTGTTTTAGGATGAATATCTACTGGTATTCCTCTACCATTATCTTCTACACATATAATATTTCCTGGCTGAATTTCTATATTAATTTGAGTACAATACCCTGCTAAAGCTTCATCTACACAGTTATCTACAATTTCATAAACTAAATGATGAAGTCCTCTAACAGACACACTTCCTATATACATACCAGGTCTTTTTCTTACTGCTTCTAAGCCCTCTAAAACTTGAATTTGATCTGCATTATACTCATGCTCGAATTTTTCCACTTTTATTTCCTCCTTGCATTTAACACTTTTTACCGTGCTTATATAACCTTTTTTCATTATATTTTTTACCTAATCTATATTCTTCAAAAGCTTCAGATAATTCTGTATGCATTAAAGCAATTACCTCTCCAAAGTTTCTTTCTTCTCCCAAAATCCATGTTTTTTTGAATTTTCATGTGCTTTTTTTACTAATTCATTTAGCATTATTATCATCCCTTTAAACAATTTATATATTAACATATTTTAAAACTTTTTTGCAAATGTTTTTTTATTTATTTTTTACTTGTCCGTTTTCTACATAAAATAACTTTCCATCTGTTAAGTTCATCTTATCAGTACAAGTAATAATTACCTGAGTATCTTTTATGTTTTGAATTAAACTTTTTCTTCTTTTTTCATCTAGTTCAGACATAAAATCATCTAGTAATAAAATTGGATATTCTCCTATTTCATCATGAATAACATATAATTCTGCTAATTTTAAAGAAAGTACTGCTGTTCTATGCTGACCTTGCGAACCATAAATTTCAATTTCTTTTCCATTTATGTAAGTTTTAAAATCATCTCTATGTATTCCTTTGGTTGTAAATCCTTTTATTATATCTAATTTTCTTCTTTGTTTTAATAAATTTAAATAATTTTCTTTATTACTACATTCTGTTATATATTCTATATTAATTTTTTCATTTGTAATTTTTGAATGAATTTCTTCAATTTTATTTTTTATTTTTTGTATAAATTCTATTCTATAATTACAAATATTTAATGCATATTCAGCTAGTTTTTCATCCCATACTTCTAGCATTTCTTCTGATTTATTTTCTTCTTTTATTTGCCTTAAATAGTTATTTCTTTGTTCTAAAGTCTTTAAATAGTTGTTTAAATTGTATACATAATTAGGTCTTAATTGACCTATCATCATATCTAAAAATCTTCGTCTTTCAGATGGTCCATTTTTTAAAATTTGAATATCATCTGGCGTAAATATTACAATATTTATGTTACCTAATAATTCACTTAGTTTTTTTATTTTTATGCCATTTACTTCTATTTGTTTTTTAGTTTCAATAACAATTTCTATTTTTCCAGCTCTATCACTTTTTTGATAATTAATTTCTGTATTTAAAACATCTTCTCCTAAACAAATTAATTCTCTTTCTTTATTTGTTCTAAAAGATTTTCCAAATGCACATAAAAATATTGCTTCTAATATATTAGTTTTTCCTTGTGCATTATTTCCATAAAAAATGTTAAGATTCTTATCTAATTCAATCTCTTGATTCTTATAGTTACGAAAGTTTTGTAATTTTATTTTATTTATGTACATTTATTTTCTCTTTCTTTATTATTCTTTCATTCTAATAGGTAATACCATATAAATATAATCTCCATTAGATTCAACAGGTCTTATAATACATGGAGAAATACTTGTACCAAAATCTATAAATACTTCTTGGTCGTCTATTGCACGAAGAGCATCTAAGAAATATTTTGGATTAAAACCTGCTTCTAAATTTTGGCCTTCTGTTTCAACAAACATTTCCTCTTTTGCATCACCAGTTTGGTTTGTACAAGAAATAGTTACTTTTCCTATTTCAACATTTACTTTAACAGGATATTTTTTTTCTTTTTCTATTAAAGATGCTGAAATTAAGCTAACTCTTTCAAAACAGTCTTGAATATTTGCTTTATCTACTCTAATTCTTGTTTCCCAATTTTCCGGTATTACACTTGCATAATTTAAAAATTCACCATCTAGCAAACGAGTTACTATTTTACAATTTTCCATTTCAAATAATGCTTGATTTTTAGATATCCCAATTTTTACACTATCAAAAGAATCAATCAAAATCTTATTAATTTCATTTAAAGTTCTGCCTGGAATAACAACAGAAAAGTCATTTGCAGCAGATTGTAAAAACTTACTTTTCCATGCTAACCTAAAACCATCTACTGCTACTACATTTAATTTATTATTTTTTATTTCAAATAAACATCCTGTAAAAATAGGTTTGTTTTCTTCTGTACTAACAGCAAAAATAGTTTTTCTAATCATATCTTTTAAATTATTTTGTTCAATTTCAATAGAATTTTCAATTTCTATTTTTGGAAGTTCTGGAAATTCATCTGGGTTCATTGTTGCAAGCTTATATAAAGAACCTTCACATTCTATTACTAATAAATTATTTTCATTAACAGTAATATGAATTTCTGTATCAGGAAGCTTTCTAATAATTTCACTAAACATAGTTGCATTTACAACTGTTGCTCCTTGCTCTTTAACATCACTTTCTATTATATATTCTATACCTATTTCTAAATCATAGGTTGTAAATTTAATTTCTTTATCATTTGTTTGAATTAAGATTCCTTCTAGTATAGGCATTGTTGTTTTAGATGCTACAGCTTTAGTTACGGAATTAATAGCTTTAAGGATTTTTTCCTTTTCACAAATAATTTCCATTTTATTTCCTCCCTTTTTTATATAATAAATAATATATTTAGTAGTAGTAATAGTAGGTGTTGTGAATTGTGTGGAAAACTTATTTAAACCTTTATGTCCCTAATAAATTTTTTGTTGATAATTTTGTGGAAAATTAAAAAAGTTATTTACAGTTTTAATTTTTTTATGTGGAAAATAAATTATCAACAAGTTATTAACAACAAATTCACATGTAATTGTGGAAATCTAATTTAAGTGTTCCGTAAGAAGAATTTGATATTCTTTTTACAAACGAATATTTTTTAGAACACAAATTTTAAAAAATATTATTTTTTATTTTTATATCAACTATTTTCTTCAAATAAAGAATTTTTCACAGTTTCCACAATTAATTTTGTATTTGAATTTTCTTTAATTTCTGTAGATATTTTATTACAAGCATGCATTACTGTAGAATGGTCTCTTTTTCCAAAAGCTTGTCCAATTTTTGGAGTTGAAATTTGAGCAACATCTCTACAAAGATACATGGCAATTTGTCTTGGAAAAGCAATATCTGCCGATCTTCTAGACCCTTTTAAATCTTCTACTGTAATATTAAAATATTTAGCAACAATATCTTGTATGTATTCTGTAGAAAGAACAGTATTTTTGTGTAAAACAACATCTGCAATTGCCTTATCTGAAAGTGCAATTGTAATAGGTTTGTGTTCTAAAGATGACATTGCAATTAATTTATTTAAAGTTCCCTCTAACTCTCTAATATTAGAATCAATTTTAGTTGCAATATTTGCTAAAATTTCATCTTCAATAATAATATGTTCTAATTGAGCTTTCTTTTTTAATATTGCCATACGAGTTTCATAGTCTGGACTAGAAACATCTGCAATTAATCCCCATTCAAAACGAGTTTTTAAACGATCTTCTAATGGTTGAATATCTTTTGGTGGCCTATCACTAGAAATAATAATTTGCCTGCCACTTTCGTGTAAAGTATTAAAGGTATGAAAAAATTCTTCTTGAATTCGTTCTTTTCCGGCAATAAATTGAATATCGTCAATAAGTAGAACATCAATATTTCTATATTTATTTCTAAACATTTCATTTTTATTATCTTTAATTGCATTAATTAAATGATTAGTAAACTTTTCTGAACTGACATATAAAATATTTAAATTTTTATTTCTTTTTAAAATTTCATTTGCAATAGCATGCATTAAATGGGTTTTTCCAAGCCCTACCCCACCATATAAAAACAATGGATTATAAGCTTCTCCAGGAGCTTCTGCTACTGCTAAAGCTGCTGCTGCAGCAAAACGATTATTATTTCCTACAACAAAACTGTCAAAAGTATATTTTGGATTTAAGTTAGAATTTGCATATATAGGAGAAGATTCTGGCAGAGAATCTTTTACTTCTACTCTTTCTTCTTCTGAAATTATTTTAATTTCATAGCTTATATTTGTAAGAAAATTGAATGTATTTTGAATTACAGGTAAATACCTAGACTCTAACATATTTTTTTGTAAACCATTTTGTGTAAGGATTATAATTGTATTATTTGTTATATCTTCAATTTCTATATCTTTTATCCAGGTACGATATGAAATTTCTGTTACTTCTGATTTTAATAAATCTTTTGCTTTAGTAAGTAATTCATCTATTTCTGCTCTTTGCATTTCATTCAATCCTTCCACTTTAGAAAATTATTACGTAAAGTTATCCACATACTTATCAACAACTGTGGAAAAGTAAACCACATAAACTCCTATAAATAAACAAAAATGTGAGATTCTTTACATAAAATATATTACTGAAAAAATGTCTTAAAAACCTTATATCCCTATATTTTAATATAATATCAAAAATCATAAGAGTTAGTCAATACTATTAAAAATAAAATATTAAAATTAATTATAAATATTGACATAAATGCTATAAATGTTGTATAATATGCAAAGTGACTGTGTCTAATGATTTATGAAGTTAAAAAATCCATATTCATGGTTTTTATATAAATGTAGGAGGTGCTAAAATGAAAAGAACATATCAACCAAAAAAGAGACAAGAACAAAAAGAACATGGTTTTATGAAAAGAATGAAAACTAAAACAGGCAGAAATGTATTAAAAGCTAGACGTGCAAAAGGTAGAAAAAAACTAAGTGCGTAAAAATAAAGGTCACATAAAAAATCAAGTGACCTTTTTTGAATTGAGTGATTATTAGATGAAGAAAATGCAAACCTTAAAGAAAAATTATGAATTTGAAAATGTTTTAAAGCAAGGCAAATTTTATGTAGGTAAACAAATAACAATTTATATTACAAAAAATAAAGAAGATAAAAATTTATTTGGAATTGCTATTTCTAAAAAAACATGCACAGCTGTAAAACGAAATATGATTAAAAGAAAAATTAGAGAAAATTATAGATTATTGCAAAAAGATTTAAAAAAGGGTTATAATATTGTTTTTTTATGGAATAAGAAAAATTCAGTTAATAGTGCAAATTTTCATATTATTAAAGAAGATATGATAAATCTTTTTAAGAAAGCAGGTCTTTTATAAATGAAAAAGATTTTTATTTTTCTAATAAAAGGTTATCAAAAAATTATCTCACCAATTTTTAATTATTTAGGGGTAAATTGTAAGTATTATCCTAGTTGCTCAAATTATATGATGCAAGCAATTCAAAAATATGGATGCATAAAAGGTATTTATTTAGGAATAAAACGCTTGCTTAGATGCCATCCTTTTGCAAAAGGAGGCTATGATCCATTAAAATAGGAGGAAATCCATGGGATTTATATCACAAATATTTGGTTATTTATTAGACTGGTTATATTCATTTTTTAATAATTATGGTGTAGCCATTATTATATTTTCTGTAATTTTAAGAGTTATTTTGATACCAATAACAATTAAACAACAAAAATCAATGAAAAAAAATGCAGAATTACAAAAAGAAATGTTAGAGATTCAAAAGAAATACAAAAATAACCCTGAAAAATTAAATCAAGAGACTATAGAATTATATAAAAGAGAGAAAATGAGTCCATTTAGTGGATGCTTAAGCTCTATTTTACAAATAGTTATTATTTTAGCAGTATTTTGGCTTGTAAGTCAGCCACTAACATATATGAGAAGATTGGATACATCTTTTATAGAAAAATATGTTAATGAAATGAAAGAAAGTGGATATAATCAAAATAATAGCTATACACAAATAGCAGTGCTTGATTATGCTCAAACAAAATATCAAGAATTAGAAACAACATTACAAAATGAAAATGTAGAAAATAGAGAAGAATTAGAAGCAAAAAAAGATGAATACAATCAATTAAGACTAAATATGGAATTTTTAGGCTTAGACTTAAGTAAAGTTCCAACTCAAAGCTTAAATGATTGGAGAGTATATATTATTCCAGTGCTTTATGTAATTACTTCTATAATTTCAATAAAATTAACAAACACAACTCAAAGTAAGAAAAAGGATGAAGATAAAAAAGAAGATATTATTGTTGATCCAGAAAATAAAAAAGAAGAAGAAATAGATCCAACAGCACAAATGGAACAGATGAATAAAAGTATGATGTATATGGTTCCATTTATGTCTGTTATGATTGCAATAATTGCACCTCTTGGTCTTGCACTATATTGGCTAGTAAGTAATATTTTAATGATTATAGAAAGATTAGTAATTACTAAAATAATAGATAAAAAAGAAGAAAATAAGGAGGAAAAATATAATGTCTAAAAGTATTATTGCAGAAGGTAAAACTTCTACAGAAGCAATAGAAAAAGGCTTAAAAGAATTAAATGTATCTAAAGATAAAGTAGATATAAAAATTTTGGAAAATGAAGAAAAAAGAAGTTTTTTTAGTATTTTAACTCCTAGAGTAGTTAAAGTAGAGTTAACTTTAAAAGAAGGAATAAAAGAAGATAATTATTCAAAAAATGAAACTAAAGAGCCAGAACATGAACATATAGAAAAAGAAAAAAAGATTCCTTTAACTTCTGATGAAATAGAAAAAGTAAAGCAAAATATAGAAATGTTTTTAAAACAATTAATAGAAAAAATGGAAAATATAAACTATGAAATTACATCAGATGAAGAATTCATTTATGTTACTTTAAATGGGGAAGAGGCTGGAAAATTAATTGGTTATAGAGGAGAAACTTTAAATGCAATGCAAACTATTTTATCTTCTATAGCAAGTAAAGATTTAGATAAAAAAGCACATATAATTTTAGATATAGAAAATTATCGTTCAAAAAGAAAAAATTCATTAGAAGAATTAGCAGATAAATTAGCAAGAACAGTAATTAGAACAGGAAAACAAGTTACATTAGAGCCAATGTCTGCATATGAAAGAAAAATAATTCATAATCGTTTGCAAGATAGTACAAGAGTAAAAACCTATAGCATAGGAGAAGAACCATATAGAAAAGTGGTTATTACAAAAAAATAATAATAAAAAATCGGAAGTCAAAGTTCGGATTTTAGTGTTTATACTAATTCTAACTTTGACTTTTATTAAACTTGAAAGATGAGCATTATCTTGATTTTTTTTAAAATTAAATTTAAAGTTTTAGGAGGGAAAAACTAAAAATGGAAACAATTGCTGCAATTTCAACTGCTCAAGGAAATGGTGGAATAGGTATAATAAGAATGAGTGGAAAAGATTGTTTTAAAATATTAGAAAAGATATTTATACAAAAAAACAATCAAAGTATAGAAGAAATTCAGGGCTATACAATGAAATATGGTTATATTATAGATTATGAAACAAAAGAAAAAATAGATGAAGTATTAGTTTCATATTTTAAAGAACCTAAAAGTTATACAACAGAAAATATGTGCGAAATAAATTCACATGGAGGAATGATTATAGAACAAAAAATATTAGAACAATGCTTACTTGCTGGAGCAACACTTGCTGAGCCAGGTGAATTTACAAAAAGAGCTTTTTTAAATGGAAGAATAGATTTAACACAAGCAGAAGGAATTATAGATTTAATTAATGCAAAAACAACGCAAGAAGCTAAGGCATCTTTTAATCAACTACAAGGAAGTTTATCTGAAAAAATAGAAGAAATTAGACAAGATATTTTAAATGTTATGGCAAATATAGAAGTTACTATTGATTATCCTGAGTATGATGTAGAAGAGGTAAGCAATAGCCAAGCAATTGAAGCAATTAACAAAATAAAAGAAAAATTATATAAATTAGAAAAGAGTTTTGATACAGGAAAAATATTAAAAGAAGGAATACGCACAGTTATTATAGGAAAGCCAAATGCAGGAAAATCATCTTTACTAAATGCAATTTTAAATGAAGATAGAGCAATAGTTAGCAAAACAGAGGGAACAACAAGAGACACTATAGAAGAAATGATTAGTCTTCATGGAATACCTTTAAAATTAATAGATACTGCAGGAATTAGAAATACAAATGATGAAATTGAAAGAATAGGAGTTGATAAAGCTTTAAAATTATCTAACGAAGCGGACTTAATTATTAGTATATTTGATAACACAAAAAATTTAGATGAAGAAGACTTAAAAATATTAGATATAATTAAAGATAAAAAAGCAATTATCTTATTAAATAAAATAGATGAAAAAGATAACCATTTAGAAAATGCAAAAGAAATGCAAGACATTAAAAAAACTATAATAAAGATATCTGCTAAAAATAAAGATGGTATAGAAGATTTATATAATAAAATATTAGAAATGTTTTCATTTAATGAAATAAATATAAATGATGGAAATTTAATTACAAACATAAGACATAAAGATTTAATAAAAAAAGCAAGTTATAGTGTAGAAGAGGCAAAAAAAGGCGTAGAAATAGGGGCACCTATTGATTTAGTAGCTATTTCACTAAAACAAGCTTTAGAAGAGCTTAGTAGTATTGTAGGAAAAAATGCTTCTGATGATATAATTTCAGAGATTTTTTCAAAATTCTGTTTAGGTAAGTAATATAAATTTTAATATGATAAAATTGTTTATAGAATTAAAATATAGATATTTTACATATATGTAATAAGAAGTATTAAATAGTAAAAAAAGTACATGTTAACTAATAGGTATATAATAAAAACCTTTGAAATATGCTATTTTAATATAAAAAATGAAGATAGAACATACAAAGAAAACTACAACAAAAAGACAACACATAACATTATAAACTATAAAATAAATTGAAAATATGCAATTTAAATGCGTTCGACAAAAATCGACATGACAAAAAGTTTTATGAAACAGTAATTTTTGTTTCATAAAAAACTGATAAGAATTTTAAAATAAATATATAGGAAGGAGATAGTTAGAAATAATCTAACTAGAGAAATAAGATGAAATATAATGCTGGAAAATATGATGTAGCAGTAATTGGAGCAGGACATGCAGGATGTGAAGCAGCTCTAGCAACAGCTAGGCTTGGACTTAAAACACTATTATTTTCTATCAGCCTAGAAGCTGTAGCAAATATGCCATGTAACCCACATATTGGAGGAAGTTCTAAAGGACATTTAGTTATGGAAATAGACTGTATAGGTGGAGAAATGGGAAAAAATATTGACAAAACCTATACACAATTGAGGATGTTAAATACTTCAAAGGGACCTGCAGTATATTCTTTAAGGGCACAAGCTGATAGAAAAAGATATCAAATGGAAATGAAACATACATTAGAAAAGCAAGAAAATTTATTTTTGAAACAAGCAGAGATAGTAGATATTGGTGTTGAAGATGGAAAAGTAAAGTGGGTTGAAACAAATATTGGAGCAGTATATGAGGTAGATAGTGTAATTTTAGCAACAGGAACTTATTTAAAAGGAAAAATATATATTGGAGAAGTTTCTTATGAAAGCGGGCCAGATGGTGTGTTCCCAGCAAATAGACTATCTGGAATACTAACAAAGCTAGGAATATCTTTACTTAGATTTAAAACTGGAACACCAGCTAGAGTAAATAAAAATTCTATAGACTTTTCTAAAATGGAAAGACAAGATGGAGATGAAAAACCAGTTGCATTTTCATTTGAAGATAAAATAGAAACAAAAGAAGAACAATTACCATGTTATTTAACATATACAAATGAAAAAACACATGAAATTATTCGTAAAAACTTACATAGATCTCCTTTATATGGCGGAGAAATAAAAGGAACAGGACCAAGGTATTGCCCTTCTATTGAAGATAAAGTAGTTAGATTTGCAGATAAAGAAAGACATCAAATATTTATAGAGCCAGTAGGAAGAGATACAGACGAAATGTATGTTCAAGGAATGAGTTCATCACTTCCAGAAGATGTACAAATTGCAATGTATAGAACAATACCAGGCTTGGAGCATGTTGAGTTTACAAGACCAGCATATGCAATAGAATATGATTGTATTGATCCATTAGAACTAAAGTTATCTTTAGAGCATAAAAAAATAAGTGGAATGTTTTTTGCAGGCCAAATAAATGGTACATCTGGATATGAAGAGGCTGCAGCACAAGGTATAATGGCAGGAATTAATGCAGCACAAAAATTAAAAGGAAAAGAACCTATAATTTTAGACCGATCTGACGCATATATTGGAGTTTTAATAGATGACATTGTTACTAAAGGAACAAATGAACCATATAGGATGATGACTTCGCGTGCAGAATATAGACTTTTACTAAGACAAGATAATAGTGATTTAAGATTAACAGAAATAGGGTATAAAGTAGGATTAATTTCGGAAGAACGTTATGAAAAATTTTTAAAAAAGAAAGAACAAATTGAACAAGAAATACAAAGAATAGAAAATACTATAATTAAGCCAACAGAAGAAGTAAATAAAGTATTAGAAAAATATAATTCATCTATATTAACAACAGGGGCAAAACTAGCAGAACTATTAAGAAGAACAGAATTAACTTATGAATCTTTAAAAGAAATAGATAAGGAAAGACCAATTTTACCAGAAGATGTAACAAAAGAAGTAGAAATTGAAGTGAAATATAAAGGTTATATAAAGCTACAAGAGCAACAAGTAGAAAAATTTAAAAAATTAGAAAAAAAATTATTACCTAATGACATAGACTATGAAAAGCTAAAAGGTTTAAGGCTAGAAGCAAGACAAAAATTAAATAAAATTAAGCCTAGTTCTGTAGGGCAAGCCTCTAGAATTTCAGGAGTTTCACCGGCTGATATATCAGTATTATTAATTTATTTAGAGCAAATGAAACAAGAAAATAAATAGAAAGGAAAAATTATGGAAAAGCAGTTATTTAAAGAAGAATTAGAAAAAAAGGCTAGGCAAATCGAAATTACTTTAAATGAAAATCAAAAAGATGATTTTTATAAATATATGGAATTATTATTAGAATGGAACGAAAAAATAAATTTAACTGCAATAACAGATCCAAAGGAGATTATTTTAAAGCACTTTATAGATAGTATAACTATTTCAAAATATATAGAAAAAAAAGATAAAGTATTAGATATTGGCACGGGTGCTGGATTTCCAGGAATTCCACTTAAAATAATAAATAAAGAAAATGAATTTACTTTATTAGATTCTTTAAACAAAAGAATTACTTTCTTAAATGATGTTATACAAAAACTAAATCTAGAAAAAATTTGTGCAATTCATGGAAGAGCAGAGGAATTTATTAAAAAAAGTGGTGAAAGGGAAAGCTACAATATTGTAACATCTAGAGCTGTAGCTAAATTAAATGTATTACTAGAATATATGCTCCCATTTACAAAAATAGGGGGAAGATGTATTTGCATGAAATCATTTGAAATAGAAGAAGAACTAAAAGAAGCTAAAAAAGCTATAGAAATATTAGGTGGAGAAATTGAAAAAATAGATATTATTGCTTTACCAGAAAGTGAAATTAAAAGAAAAATTGTAGTAATAAAAAAAGTAAAAAATACTTTAGATAAATATCCTAGAAAAGCTGGAACACCTGAAAAAGAGCCAATAATATAAATTTAATAAATTAAATATAGAATATAAAATATGTTAAAATTTTTTAATTTATTTTTACAATTTTCATTGACATATAATGAATATTTTTATATCATTAATATGTCAATTTTTTTATGATAAAAATTGAAGATTTTATTATTAAAAGCTAAAACACCTAGAGATATAACGGTTTCAGGTATTTAATATATGAATGTAATAAAAATATTCACAACAAAAGTTTACATAAAATAAAAATGGAGGCAATAGAATTGGGAAAAATAATATCAATAGCAAATCAAAAAGGTGGAGTAGGAAAAACAACAACTTCTGTAAATTTAAGCACATTACTTGCAAAAAGAGGGAAAAAGGTACTTTTAATAGATAGTGACCCTCAAGGAAATGCAACAAGTGGGGTAGGTGCTAATAAAAATGCAGAATTATCTGTTTATGATTTAATAATTAGTGATGAAATAGAACCAAGTGAAATAATTCAAAAAACGGAAATTAAAAATTTGTCTATATGTCCATCAAATATTAACTTAGCAGGAGCAGAAGTTGAGCTTGTTTCAATGATGTCAAGAGAATATCGCATGAAGGAAAAGTTAGATACAATTAAATCTGAATATGATTACATTATAATAGACTGTCCACCATCACTTGGTTTAATTACATTAAATGCATTTACTGCGTCAAATAGTGTACTTATTCCTGTACAATGCGAATACTATGCACTAGAAGGATTAGGACAATTACTAAACACTATAAATTTAGTAAAAAAGCATCTTAATAAAGATCTAGAAGTAGAAGGTGCATTACTTACAATGTATGATATGAGAACAAATTTATCTAATCAAGTAGTAAAAGAAGTAAATAACTATTTTGAAAATAAAGTATACAAAACAGTTATACCAAGAAATGTAAAGCTAAGTGAAGCACCAAGCTATGGAATGCCAATTTCTGTATATGATCCTAGATCAAAGGGTGCTAAAAGCTACGACAAATTTGTAAAAGAATTTTTAAAAAATAATGAAAATAATATTAAAGGCAAACATGCTTTATAAAATATATTAAGGAAGGAATGAAATACAAGTGGTAAAGAAAACCGGATTAGGAAAAGGATTAGAAGCCTTATTTAGTGAAAATCAATTAACAAAAGAAGAAGAAAAAAAATTAAAAGATGGGGAAGAAATTATACAAAATATTAAAATTATAGAAATAGAACCAAATAGAAATCAACCAAGAAGAACATTTCCAGCAGAATCTATTGAAGAATTGGCAAAATCTATTGAAATATATGGTGTAATACAACCAATTATTGTAACAAAACAAGATGGTTATTATGAAATTGTTGCAGGAGAAAGAAGATGGAGAGCATCTAAAAAAGCAGGATTAAAAGAGATACCATGTATTGTTAGAGAAGGAACTGAAAGAAAAAACAGAGAAATTGCTTTAATTGAAAATATACAAAGAGAGGATTTAAACCCAATAGATAAAGCAAGAGGATTTAGAGAGCTTTTAGATAGTTATGGAATGACACAACAGCAACTAGCAGATACAATAGGTCTTAATAGAAGTACAGTTACTAATACTTTAAGATTATTAAATTTAGATGAAAGAGTAATGCAACTTGCAATAGAGGGAAAATTAACAGAAGGACATTGCCGCTCTTTACTTTGCTTTGATGATCCAGAAAAACAGTATTCTGCAGCACTTAGAATCATAGAAAAAGGTGAAACAGTTAAAGATATAGAAGATAAAGTAAAAAATAAGAAAAAAGCCCCTAAAAAAGAAGAAGCAAGAAGAGAAGCAATTTGTAGAGATATTGAAGATACATTCCAAAGTTTCTTTGGAACAAAAGTAAAGCTAAATGCTGGGAAAAGAAGTGGAAAAATTATAATTCAATATTCTACTAATGAAGATTTAGAAAGAATTTTAAATTTACTAAAATAAATACATAACAATATATAATAAATATAAACGTACTAAGTAAGTACGAAATAAAGATTTAAATAAAAAAGATTGTTATAAAATAAATTAAATAGTTAATACTATTTAATTATAAAGATTATTTTATAATGATTTTTTTTATTTTATAAAAATTTTTTCAAGATGAGGTTTTTCTAGAAATTTCTATTGACAATATAGGGCAAAATGTGGTATTATAAATACTGTTACTGAGCTTGTAACATCATTTGGAGAGGTGGTCGAGTTGGTTTATGGCACCAGTCTTGAAAATTGGCGTAGGTTTGTAGCCTACCGTGGGTTCGAATCCCACCCTCTCCGCCAATTTATTATATGAACTTTATATAACAATTTGGAGGCTTACCCAAGTGGTTGAAGGGGACAGTTTGCTAAACTGTTAGGGTTCGTAAGGGCCGCGAGGGTTCAAATCCCTCAGCTTCCGCCAAAAGTAGTAGATTTTCTACTATTTTTTTTATATAAAATTATATAATGTTATATTTTTACATCTTAAAATTAATTTTAAGGTGTTTTTATTTTTTAGACATGAAATTATATATATAAAAAAATAAAAAACTTTTAAAAGCAATTTTTACAGATTAAAATTTTTTATATTGTTATGAAACATCTTAGAAATCACATAATATTAGTTATGTAAAACAAGAAAGAGTAAAAAGACTAAAAATAATAAAAAGGTAGTATAAGACTAATTGCTATAATAATATAAACAAGAACATGCTAAAAAGACAAATAAACAATATCTAATTTAATTAAATTCGATTGTTAATGAAATCAGAATAGAAGTTTTATATATGAAATTAAATATAATTTTAATTAAAAAATCAAAAATTATAGTACAATAAAATGCATCGGAATAGGTAGTTTATAAGTTAGTAATATATAAAATTAAAAGAAACACATAAGTAAACATAAAATAAAAATAATATTAAAACTAATCAGCAAAGATATAAATGAAAAAAAGATAACAACAAAAAATGACTATTTGACATTTTACTAAAAAGATAAAATTGAACCAAATTTCATACTTACTTGCACTTTTATTTTAAGGATATTAGATAATGGAAATAAAAGTTTATAGTATTATTTTTTCTGATAAAGATTTTAAAAAAAGTATAAAGGAAAAAAATGGAAAAGCAAAAATCAAAAATTTAAACTATAATTATTTGTAAATTGAAGATAGAAATAAAAATATAAAATTATAATTAAAAATTAAAATTAATAAAATTTAAAATAGAAGAAATAAAATTAAAAAACAAAAAAATAATTAAAAAAATAAAATAAAGAATAATTAAAATAAAAAATAAAAATAAAATTTTAATTATAGAAATAAAAATAAAAAAAATTAAAAATAAAGATTAGAAATAGAAAATAAAATAAAAAATTAAAAATAAAGATTTAAATAAAAAATATAAATAAAAATTAATTAATAAAAAATAAAATAAAAAAATTAAAAATAAGACTATTAAATTAAAAAATATAATTTTTACAAAATTTAAATTAATTGAAAAATAAAAATATAAATTATAGAATTAATGATATACAATATATAGAGAACAAATTTTTTTCAGCATAAAGAAATCTAAAATATAATATATCAAATATTATGTAAAACTCGTTTTTAAACAATGCTATTGAACCAAAAATAGGATATAAGAATAATGTATAAATGTAGTATTAATAAAAGACTAATTTTATATTACAAAAAGACAAAGAATTATATTTTCATTTATAAAGTAAGTTAGTTATAAGCAAAAAGTATATAAAAAAATTTAGCAGGATATAGCACAATTATATCAGTAAATAATATAAAAAAATGACATTCATTACTTCGGAATAAACAAAAAATGAAAAATTAGAAATAAAGTTAAAAAAAGTTTAAAAGAATACATAATAACATAACAATAATTAAAAATAAAAAATATTATTTCAATAATTTAAGATTAGATTTTAAAAGCCTAAAAAGTATTACTATTTGACAAATAAAATTTCAACATAATATAGGATATAAAAATAAATCTATATAAAAAGATGTTATAAAATGATTATTATTATAATATAAAATATTTGGAATATTTTACCATATATTTTTTAAAAAAATTCAGCTAGAAAATTTTAAAATAGTAAAACGAAATTTTATAATTATAAAAAATATAATTATGAAAGACAAATAAAAATTGAATAAAAATTATTAATACTAAAATTAAAAAATAATTAAATAAAAAATTTAATTACAAATTTTATAATTTAAAAATTAAAAATAAAATTTTAATTATAGAAATAAAAATAAAAAAAATTAAAAATAAAAATTAGAAATAAAAAATAAAAATAAAATTAAAAAAGAAAATAAAAATTAAAAATAAATAAAAAAATTAAATCAAAAATAAATTAAAAATTATAATAAAAAATAAGATAAAAAAATTTTAAATATAATTTAACAATAATATAGAAAATTAATTAGATAATATCTTTATTAAAATTAGTTAATAAAAAATTCAAACTATATCATGAGAAATTTGAAAAATGTTTTTTTAAAACTAAAAACATGAATGCTATTGTTTCTAAATTTAAACTTATAAAAAATAGTAAAAAATTGAAGTGATTTTCAAAAAAATTTTTTATAAAGATAGATGATAAAAAAATAAATATATATTTGACAAAAAAACAAATATTGAATTGAACACTTAAATTTTATAATTTAAAAAAATGTTATGAAAAAATATTTTTAGTTTTATATGCTATTAGTAAGCTGCAAAATAGGGTAAAAAAATACCTTAAACTCTTTCGGAATAGTGAAAAAATTAAAAAAATAAGTTTTTAATGGAAAAACGAGCATAAGTATACATAAAACTCACATAAAAAAGCAAATATTTAGCAGAATAATGTGTAGCTTTATAAAGAAGAAACAAATATATTACTAATTGACAATATCAATATTACAAAACAAAAGTTTTGTAATATTCCTAATTTGAAAATGAAATCTAATCTACTAATTATGCAAACAAATTGACAAATATTCAGTTTATAAAAGGTAAAAAATTACATTACAAAATAGTTACATATTTTTAGTATTATAAAATGCTATAACATTTTATGGAAAAGTTTTTTAAAACCAAACTAAACTAAATTTTATCATTAACTATTTTATTTTATAATTAAAAATAAATAATAAAAATAATTTATAAAAAATTTAATTATAAATTTTAAATCTCAAAATTAAAATAATAAAAATAAATAAAAAATAAAAAATATAAAATATAAAATAAAATATGAACAAAATAAAAATATAAAATTATATTTATTTTTAAATTTAATAAATAAAAAAATAATTATCGTAAATATTTTTACGATAATTATTTTTTATTATACATTTTAAATTATTTTTTTACTAATTATAATTTTAAAGATACATCTTCATTAATTTTTTCTATACTGTCATTTTCTTTATTTATAGATTTTAATTCATTTTGCTTTTTCTTTAAATTATCTTTTGCAACAGTCATTAATAATTTAATTCTATTTGTTTGATTTGCTTCACTTGCTCCAGGATCATAATCAATAGGTGAAATATTTGCTTCAGGAAATTTAGATCTTATAGTTTTTATAACACCTTTTCCTACAACATGATTTGGAAGACAAGCAAAAGGTTGTACACAAACAATATTTGGAATACCATGTTCAATATATTCAATCATTTCAGCAGTTAAAAACCAACCTTCACCAGTTTGATTTCCTATAGATAAAACATCTTTTACTTTTGTTTCTAATTCAAAAATATTGCAAGGTAATAAATAACCTTTTTTTGAATTAGAAAGAGCAATTCTAGCATCTTTTTCTAATAAATCTATTAATTTAATAGCTGCTTTAAATAATTTTGCTTTTACTTTGTCTGTTTTAATTAATTGATTAAAAGTAATTTTATGAGTTGCAATAAACTTAATAAATCCCATAAAGTCTGGAAGAATTACTTCTGCACCTTCTTCTTCAAGTTTTTCTGCAACAAAGTTATTTCCAAAAGGATGATATTTAATTAAAACTTCTCCAACAATACCAACTTTTGGCTTTTCTATACTAGTATCTAATTCAATCTTTTCAAAATCTTCTACAATATCATAAATACTTTGCTTAAATTCTTTTAAAGTAGATTTTTCTAATAATTTTTTACATTTTTCCATCCACTCATCAAATAGTTTTTGAGTTTCGCCTTTATTTACTTCATAAGCTCTATTTTTTGTAAGCATTTTTTGTAAAAGATCAGCATAAACTACCATTTTTAATAGTCTTTCTACTAAAGGCATAGTAATTTTAAATCCTGGCATCTTTTCCATACCGACAACATTAAATGATATAACAGGAATATTTTCAAATCCTGCATCTTTTAATGCCTTACGAATAAATCCAATATAATTAGTTGCTCTACATCCACCGCCTGTTTGAGACATAATCAATGCAGTTCTATTTAAATCATATTTTCCAGATTCCAATGCCTCAATCATTTGGCCTGTTGTTAAAATAGATGGATAGCAAGCATCATTGTTTACATATTTAAGTCCTGTTTCTACAGTATGTGCAGTACACTCTCTTAATAATTCTACCTTATAGCCACAAGAACGCACCGCTGACTCTAATAATTCGAAGTGTATTGGAGCCATTTGTGGGATTAAAATAGTATAGTCTTTTTTCATATCTTTAGTAAATATTTTTTTATTTACTTCGTAATTTCCATTTCCTTTTTTTAATTCTTTATTTTGTTCTCTTTTTCTCATACTTGCAAGAAGTGAACGAATACGAATACGCACAGCACCTAAATTATTAATTTCGTCTATTTTAATTAAAGTATACATTTTATCATAGCTATTTAATATTTCTTCAACTTGGTCGGTAGTTACAGCATCAACACCACATCCAAAAGAATTTAATTGCACAAGCTCTAAATTATCGTGCTTTCCTACAAAGTCTGCTGCAGCATAAAGTCTAGCATGAAATACCCATTGGTCAACAACACGAATAGGGCGTTTTACTTCTGTCTGATTACAAATGCTATCTTCTGTTAAAACACATAATCCAAGACTTGTAATTAAAGTATCAATTCCATGATTAACTTCTGGGTCTACATGATAAGGTCTGCCTGCTAAAACAATACCTTTTACATTGTTTTTATTCATATAATCTAAGGCTTCAACACCTTTAGCTCTAATGTCTTCTTTACATTTTTGATACTCAGCTTCTGCTTTTTTAGCAGCTTCTAGTAATTCCTTTTTAGTAAAATTATATTCTTTAAATTCTGGCAAATTCAAAATTGTTTCTGCTAATATTTTTGGTTCAAATGGTAAAAATGGATTTAAAAACTTAACATCTTTTAACTCTTCAACATTATTTTTTAGTACTTCAGAATATGAAATAACAATAGGGCAGTTATAATGATTATCTGCTTTTTCATATTCTTTTCTAGAATAAGGCATACAAGGGTAAAATATAGTTTTTATTCCACTTTTTATAAGACCTACAATATGACCATGTGAAAGTTTTGCTGGAAAACAAACTGATTCAGATGGCATACTTTCCATACCTTTTTCGTAAGTTTTACGATTACTTTTTTCAGACAAAACTACACGGAAACCTAAAGAACTTAAAAATGTAAACCAAAATGGATAGTCTTCATACATATTTAATACTCTAGGAATACCAATAGTTCCACGTTTAGCATCTTTTTCGTCTAAAGGTGTATAGCCAAAAATTCTTTCATATTTATATTTAATTAAATTTGGTAAATCTTTTTTACTTTCATTTACAAGACCGGCACCTTTTTCGCAACGATTTCCTGAAATATATCTTGCACCATTATTAAATTTATTTATAGTTAATAAGCAATGATTTTCGCATCCATTGCAACGAACATGACTAATATCAATTTTTAAATTATCTAAGTCTTCCATTTTAGATAAAGTAGAAGTATATTCCATATCTAAATTTGCTTCATATTGTTCTTTACTAAGAAGTGCAACACCATAAGCACCCATTAAACCTGCAATATCTGGTCTTACAACATTTCTGCCAACAATTAATTCAAATGCTCTTAAAACTGCATCATTGTAAAATGTACCACCTTGTACTACAATATGCGCACCTAAAGTTTTAACATCTCTTACTTTCATTACCTTTTGAATAGCATTTTTTATAACAGAATAAGAAAGCCCAGCAGAAATGTCACCTACAGAGTAGCCTTCTTTTTGAGCTTGTTTAATTTTAGAGTTCATAAATACAGTACAACGTGAACCTAAATCTACTGGTTTGCGTGCTTCTAAAGCTGAATTTACAAATTCTTCAATAGATAAATTTAAACTTTTAGCAAAAGTTTCAATAAAAGAGCCACAACCAGAAGAACAAGCTTCATTAAGCATAATATTATCAATAGCTCCATTTTTCATACGAATATATTTCATGTCTTGACCGCCAATATCTACAATGCTAGTAACATTAGGTAAAAATTCCTTAGCAGCAGTATAGTGAGCTATTGTTTCAATTTCATTTAAATCAACATTTAATGCAGTTTGAATTAGCTTTTCTCCATAACCAGTTACACCACTATAACGAATTATAGCTTTTTCTGGTAAAATACTATATAACTGCTTTAACATTTTTATAACGCTTTCAAGAGGATTACCTTCATTGCTACCATATAAAGAGTATAGCAAAGTTCCCTCTTTATCTATTACAACAAGTTTTGTAGTAGTAGAACCTGCATCAATACCAACAAAACAGTCTCCTTCGTAAGTTTTTAAATCACCTTTTTTAACAGTTTCTTTATTATGTCTTTCTTTAAATTCCTCGTATTCTGCATCAATAGAGAATAAAGGAGAAAGAGGGTGAGAAGTATCATCATGAGAAATGCGTAACATTTGAATCTTGCTTCTTAATTTTTCTACTGTTATAGGGTGTGAAGAATTTACAGAATCAATAGCAGCACCCTTTGCAACTAATAAGTGTGCTTCTTCTGGAATAATAATTGAGTCTCCTTCTAAGTGTAAAGTTTCTATAAAACGTGCACGTAGTTCAGAAAGATAATTTAATGGGCCACCTAAAAAGGCTACTTTTCCACGAATAGGTCTTCCACATGCTAAACCACTAATAGTTTGATTTACAACAGCTTGAAAAATTGAAGCAGCAATATCTTCTTTTGCAGCGCCCTCATTTAAAAGAGGCTGTACATCAGTTTTGGCAAATACTCCACATCTTGAAGCAATAGGGTAAATCATAGTATGATTTTTAGCAAGCTCATTTAAACCTGTTGGGTCTGTATGTAAAAGAGAAGCCATTTGGTCTATAAAAGCACCTGTACCACCAGCACAAGTTCCGTTCATACGTTGTTCAATAGATTTATCAAAATAAATGATTTTAGCGTCTTCTCCACCAAGTTCAATAACTACATCTGTTTGAGGAATATATTTTTCAACAGCCCTTTTACAAGAAACAACTTCTTGAATGAAAGGTAAATCTAAAAATTTAGCAGCACTCATAGCACCAGAGCCTGTTAAAGCTATGCTAAATTCTGCATCTTCATATTTATTTGCTAAATTTTCTAGTACATTGCAAACAGTATTTTTTGTATCAGAAAAGTGTCTTTGATAATCTGTATATAATGTATTTAAATTTTCATCCATAATAACAATTTTAACTGTTGTAGAACCTACATCTAGGCCAACATGTAATAACTGTTTCATAAAATATAATATCTCCTTTTTTATGTACAATTTTATTTTAAATTTTATGATTATTATTTATGCCATAACACCTTAATTTTATACAAAAAATCTTAATTTGTCAATGTAAAAAGGTGGGAATATTAAGGCTATAGCTATGATGTTTACAAGAATAAATAAAATAAGAAAAGAGGTTCTTATTTTAGAACCTCTTGGTGCAGCTAGAAGGACTCGAACCTTCACAAGACCATCCCCCTCAAAGATGCGCTCTACCTTCTGAGCTATAGCTGCAAACAATAAAAGTATTGCTTTAATTATATTAACATAAAATATAATTATTGTCAACCTAAAAATGTTTTTAGATATAGAATTATAAATTGCTATAATAAATTTAAACATAAAGTAAGTAACAAAAAATAAAAATAAAATGACATATACTTCCGAAACAAAATAAAAATGTGGAAAAGTTCATGAAAACCAAAATATTTATTTTTAAATTTTGGCCATTTTAAACCATATAAAATTCCACCAATAGTATAAAAAATTCCACCCACAAGAAGCCATAAAAGAGAACTAAAAGCATTTAATTTAATAAAAGTAGTAACTAATGGGTATGTAGCAATAATTACAGTCCAACCCATTGCTAAATAAAGTCCAGTAGTAAGCCACCTTGGTGCATTTAACCAAAAAATAGTTAGAAAAACACCTAATATAGCAAGTCCCCATATTATACCAAAAATACTCCAGCCCCAGCCTCCTCTTAAAGGACCTAAACAAATAGGAGTATAACTTGCTGCAATAAAAATGTAAATCATTATATGGTCAAACTTACGAAACACTTTAGTTCCAGTTTCCTTTAAATTTAATAAATGATATAAACTGCTAAAAGTATATAATAAAATTAAAGCTACACCAAAAATAGTAAAAGAAACTATATCCCAAGCACCTTCTCCAAATTTAGCAGAGTAAATAATTAAAAAAACTAGTCCTATAACTGCAAGTACAGCACCAAAAGCGTGTGAAAAAAAGCTTATAGGATCTTTAATTTTTGTCATAGAAATAAAACCTCCTTATAAGAATAATAAAATATCTAAATAATTTTATTTGTACATTTATGTAAATTACAATTTGCTTAATAAGTAACATATACTTTACTACAAATAGCAATAAAAGTCAATCTTAAAAATATGTGTGTAAATATAAAATAAAGGATATCTAAAAGATATCCCTTTTTGAAACGGTTACTTGTTCTGTTCACTTTCCTTTACATCTTTATGATAGGAGTACACTTGCAATCCTAAAACAATAATTGTAAGGATTGCAATTATATAGCACTCCTTTACTATTGCTCCAACGACAATTGCAAGACCCATTATAGATCCAAGGATTATGCAATTGAGCAAGTAAGCAATGCTACGCCGTTTCATAAATAATTCCTCCTTGTTGTGACTTTTTATTATGATTACTAGGAAATTCTACATCAGCATTAAGCTGAACTTAAACTTATTATACCATATTTTACATAATATTGCAAATTATATAGTTTTAAGTTTAATATTAGTAAACATAAATAACATGAAATTCTAATTAATAACAAATATTTTAAATAAAATTAGTTCTAAACCTTTTTAATTTTGAATAACAATAGACCAATAGTACAAGTTAAAAAGGAGAGTGTAAAAATGAATAAGAAGGTTTGGATTATTTTAGTAAGTGTTTTAGTTCTAGCAATTATAGGAATAGAGGTGTATCTTTATATAATAAATAGAGAAGAAGAAATGCCAATAACTGAAATACAGCCACAAGAGGAAATTAGTGATGAACAAATGAGGCAAACTATAGTTACATTATATTATCAAAATAAAGAAACAAAAGAATTAATTCCAGAAGGAAGAATAGTAGATGCAAAGACCTTATATACAGATCCTTATGCAACTTTAGTAAATTTATTAATTTCAGAGCCTAAAAATGAAAATTTAAAATCTACAATACCAACAGATACAAAAATATTAAAAGCAGAACTAAAAGGAGATATAGTATACATAGACTTTTCAGATGAATTTATAGAAAATCATCAAAATGGATTAGACGATGAAAACGCCACAATATATTCAATAGTTAATACATTAACAGAATTAAATGAAGTAAGTGGAGTTAAAATATTAATTAATGGAAAAGAAAATAAAAGTTTTAAAGATGATGTTATTAGCTTTAAAGACCCATTTGTTAGAAATGAAAGTTTAATAAAAACTAATATATTATAAAAATTATTATTACTATACATAATTATATTAAAGCTAGAATAGTACTATTCTAGCAGACTAACTATAAAATCATTACCTTTTTATAATATTATAAAGTTTTAAACCTTTTGAAATATCTTTTATATTTCTTAAAAAATGTTCAACTTCGAAAAGAGAATTACACATATTCTCTTTTCTTTTTTTAAAATCAATTTTTTCATTTTTTCCTCTATCTTCCATAAAAACTCCTCATATTAATAATATATTTTATGAAAACAATTTAAAATAGTTACATTTTATGATATAGTGTATAAGTATATAAAACATTTAGGAGTAAATATGGAAGTGCAATTAAAAGAAAATGAAAGAATAGATGATTTAGAATTAGAAAACTTAAAAATTATTCAAAATAGTAATGGATTTTGCTTTGGGATGGATAGTGTATTATTATCTGATTTTGCAAAGGAAATAAAACAGGGAAGTAATATAATAGACTTGGGAACTGGTACAGGAATTTTGCCAATTTTATTATCTAGCAAAACTAAAGATACTAAAATTACAGGAATAGAAGTTCAAAAAGAAGTTGCAGAAATGGCAAAAAGAAGTATTATGCTAAATAATTTACAAAATAGAATACAAATTATTTGTGAAAATATAAAAAATTTAAAAGAAATATATAAGCCATGTACATTTGATAGTGTAGTAACAAATCCACCATATAAAAAAAGTGGAACAGGAGGAACTAATATAGATGAAAAAAAATTGATTTCTAGGCATGAAATAACAGCTACTTTAGAAGATTTTATTTCTATTTCACAGTATTTGTTAAAAGACAAGGGTAGCCTTTATTTAGTGCATAGACCAGAAAGATTAGCAGATATAATTACAGAATTATGTAAATATAAATTAGAACCAAAAATTTTAAAATTTGTACAGCCAAATTTTAAAAAAGAACCAAATTTAATTTTAATAAAAGCTGTAAAAAATGCAAAACCACATTTAAAACTATGTAAACCATTATACATATATAATGAAGATGGAAAATACACAGATGAATTATTAAAAATATATAATAAAATTTAAAAATAAAAAGATAGCAAAGGAGAGATTAGCAATATGAAAGGAAATATTTATTTAGTGGCGACCCCAATTGGGAACTTAGAAGATATTACTTTTAGAGCAATTAAAACATTAAAAGAAGTAGACATAATTGCAGCAGAAGATACAAGACATACTTTGCAATTATTAAATCATTTTGAAATTTCTAAACCACTAATTAGCTATCATAGGCATAACGAAGAAACAAAAACAGAAGATTTAATTAATATAGTTTTAGAGGGAAAGAATATTGCAATTGTAACAGATGCTGGGACTCCAGGAATTTCAGATCCAGGGGAAGAAATAGTAAAAGAGGCTATTAAAAATCAAATAAATATAATTCCTATACCTGGTGCTTGTGCACTTATTAATAGTTTAATTGTTTCTGGAATTTCTACAAAAGAATTTTCATTTTTTGGTTTTTTGCCATTAAATAAGAAAAATAGAAAACAAGTATTAGAAAAAATAAAAGAAGAACAAAAAACAGTTATATTATATGAAGCACCACATAAGTTACAAAATACTTTGCAAGATATTCTAGAAAAAATAGGTGATGTTAATGCATGTTTAGTAAGAGAATTAACAAAACTTCATGAAGAAAAATTATATGGTACAATTTCTCAATTAATACAAATATGTAAAGAGCCTAAAGGAGAATTTGTAATAATATTAGATTTGAATGAACTTAAAAGCAAAGTAAAAGAACAACATAATGAAATGACTTTAGAGGAACAATATTTATTTTATGAAAAACAAGGGTTAGATAAAAAAGACATAATAAAACAAATAGCTAAAGATAGAAAAGTAGCTAAAAATGAAATTTATCAAATATTTCTAAATAAATAATATTTAGATTTACTGCAATAATATAAAATAAGAATATAAATTATTTTTATATATAAACTATAAATAATTTATATTCTTATTTATTTTTTATTCTTCTGGTTTAATTTCAGAAATTTTAGCTAAACATTTATCGCAAATTAATTTATCCTTATATTCTGATAATTTTTTTGCGCTTCCACAGAAGATACAATTTGGTTCATATTTTTTCAAAACAATTGAAGAACCATCAACATATATTTCAATTGGATCTTTTTCTGCAATTCCAAACTTATTTCTTAGCTCAATTGGTATAACAACTCTACCTAATTCGTCCACTCTTCTAACAATTCCTGTAGATTTCATAAAAAATCCTCCTTAAAACAACAAAATTCGACAAATTCATTATAACATTATGGTATCATAAAAGTACCTGAAATGCAATAAATATTAATAATTTAAGTTCAAAAATGAATATAAAATTCAAAAAAATGTCGAAAGATAATGAAAAAATGTCGAATTATTTTTATATAAATAAAAGTAATAAATTTAAAAACTAAGAATAATATAAAATAATAATTTTGGAAAAGTGGTGGAATATATGCTAAACATTATATGGCCAATATTTATTATTATTTCAATAATTTATGCTCTTTTTAGTGGAAATATAGAAAATGTAAGTAATGGAATTTTTGAATCTGCAGAATCAGCAGTTAGTCTAACTTTAACATTTTTTGGAACACTATGTTTATGGAATGGCATTATTGAAATTGCAAAACAAACAACGCTTATGCAAAAATTAGCCAAATTATTAAGACCATTAATTAATTTTCTATTTCCAGAAATGAAGAAAAATAATGAAGCCTATGAAGAAATATCTATGAACATAGTTGCAAATTTGTTAGGTCTAGGCAATGCAGCAACACCACTTGGATTAAAAGCAATGAAAACAATGCAAAAAGAAAACCCTAAAAAAGATACAGTAAGTAATTCTATGGCAATGTTTATTGTAATCAATACAGCATCTATTCAATTAATACCTACTAATGCTATTGCAATACGAAGTTCTTTAAATTCTAACTCGCCAAGTGGGATTATTTTGCAAGTTTGGGTAGCTACAGTTGTTGCCTTAACCGTTGGAGTTACAAGTACTAAAATTTTAATGAAAAGGTTTTAAAAATGAAATTTGTAAATTTTTTATCAGCATCAGCTATTCCTTTAATTATTATTTTGATTATTATTTATGGACTAAAAGAAAAAAAGAAAGTTTTTGACATTTTTTTAGACGGAGCAAAAGAAGGAATACAAATAGTAGTAGCACTTTTTCCAACATTACTTGGAATATTTTTAGCAGTAGGTCTTCTTAGAAATTCTGGGATTTTAGACTTTATTATTGGAATTATTTCACCAGTTACTAATTTATTAAAAATACCTAGCCAAATACTACCTTTAGCAATGCTAAGACCTATTTCAGGAAGCGGGTCTATGGGAGTAGCAATTGATATTATGAAACAATATGGAGTAGATACTTTAATTGGTAAAATAGCTTCTACTATTATGGGGTCTACTGAAACAACTTTTTACACAATTGCAATTTATACTGCATGCGTAAAAGTGAAGAAAATTCGCTTTGTTTTAGCTGCTGCACTTCTTGCTGACTTAGCAGGGATGATAACATCTGTAATAATTTGTCAAATAATGTCGTGAAGTTTTTGTTGACAAATTAAGAATATGGTAGTAATATAAAAATACAATTTTGTTATACTAGAGAGGACAAACTACATGTTATTTCAAATATTTAGTTTTATTTCTTTATATTTTATTCTTAGACATTTTATTTCTAAAATTTTAGCAAAAAAAATTTTGAAGAAAATTTCTATGTAATAATTATCTAATGATTTTACTTTTGTAGAAGAGATTTATAATTTAAATCCATATAGTCCCCTAAAAAATATATAGAAAATTAATTTAATAAAAAAAATTGCCCCCAATTTATCTTTTTTAATTTAAGTTTTTCTTTAAAAGATCTCTTCTACAATATTTATATATTAATAACAACAAAAAGTTTTTTATTTTAAATTTTGCTAATAATAGTAAAATTTACTTAACTAATGATGATAAGTCTCATTATTTTGAATTTTAAAATTACGAAATAATTGCTCTAATAAAAATACACGAATTAATTGATGTGGAAAAGTCATTTTAGAAAAAGAAATTAATTCATTACAATTTTCTAATAATTCTTTAGACATTCCAAGAGTACCGCCAATTAAAAAAGTAATATGAGAATTTAATAAAGTAAGTTCTTGAATTTTTTGTGAAAATTCTTCAGAAGTATATTGCTTACCATTTAAATCTAATGCAATTACATAAGATTTTTCTTTAATATGTGAAAATATATTACTACTTTCTTTATAAATTATTTTTTGCTTTTCTGTATCATTTAAAATAGAAGGAACTTTTTCATCTTGCAATTCAATAATATTTAAAATGCAATATTTAGAAAGTCTTTTCGAATATTCTAATATTGCATCTTTTAAATAATTTTCTTTTAATTTTCCAACACAAATTATATCAATATGTAACACTATTTAATACCTCTAAATCTATAATATTACTTGGATTAGACCTGCTTGCAACTTCTATTTTAATTTTATTTTCATCAAAATTATTTTGAAAAAGTTCATCTACAACAGTTTTATATGCAAGTTCTGGGAAGTTATTTTCTTTACTTAAATGTCCAAGCATTACATTTTTAAGTCCACTATTCATTAAGTAAGAAATTGTTTTACCAGCAGCTTCATTAGATAAATGTCCATTAGGTCCTGCTATTCTTTGTTTCAATAAATATGGATATTTAGAACATTTTAAAATATTAGGGTCATAATTTGATTCTAATAAAATAAAAGAACTATTTTCTAAATTTTTAATAATTTTTGAATCAATATGACCTAAGTCTGTTGCAACGCTAATTTTTTGATTTTCATAATAAATATTAAAACCACATGGGTTAGCAGCATCATGAGGAATAGAAAAAGGTAGAATTTTTAAATCTCCTATGTCAAAATTTTCATTTATTAAAAATGAATTTTGATTTTTTCCTTCTATCTTTGAGGCTACTTCTGGCATGGCTTCCCATGTTTTGCAATTAGCATATACAGGAACTTTAAATTTTTTATATAAAGTAGGTATTCCTTTTATATGATCTACATGTTCATGTGTAACTAAAATTGCATCAAGTTCTCCAACATCTACATTAATACTATTTAAAGCAGTTTCAATTTTTTTTGCACTTTCACCTGCATCTATTAAAATTTTAGTATTTGGAGTTTCAATAAATAAACTATTTCCACTACTACCGCTATATAAACTACAAAAATTAAACATAAGTTAAATCGTCCTTTGTTACTTTTCATCTGGTTCTGTTACTCTTTGAATATTTGCACCTAAATTTCTGAATTTTTCTTCAATATTTTCATAACCTCTATCAATATGCTCAATATTATAAAGTTGAGTTTCACCATTTGCAATGGTTCCAGCAATTAATAAGGCTGCACCTGCTCTTAAATCTGTTGCATATACAGGAGAACCTGTTAGCTCTTTTACACCTTCAAAAACAGCAGATTTTCCTTGTGCTGTTATTTTAGCACCCATTTTATTAAGTTCAAAAGTATATTGAAATCTAGATTCCCAAATGCTCTCATGCAAAGTGCTTGTACCATCTGCAGTAGAAAGCACTACTCCCATTTGTGGCTGTAAATCAGTTGGAAAACCAGGATATGGAAGTGTTTTTACAGTTGCCTTATTTGGTCTTTTATTCATACTAACTCTAATAGAATCTCCATAATCTTCAACAGTACCACCAATTTCTACAATTTTAGCTGTAATACAATCTAAATGCTCTGGTATACAATTTTTTATTAAAATATTTCCTCTAGATGCAACAGCAGCAAGCATAAAAGTACCTGCTTCTATTTGATCTGGAACAACTGAATATGTAGCATTTCCATGTAATTTTTTAACACCATTAATTTTTATAACGTCAGTACCTGCACCTCTAATATCTGCTCCCATAGTATTTAAAAAGTTTGCTACATCAACAATGTGAGGCTCTTTTGCAGCATTATCAATAGTGGTAGTACCTTCTGCTAAAACTGCGGCCAAAATTGCGTTTATTGTAGCACCTACAGAAACAATATCCATGTAAATTGAAGTACCAACTAATTTTTTTGTTTTAGCTGTAATTTTTCCTTGAGCAATTTCAACATTTGCACCTAAGGCTTCAAATGCTTTAATATGTTGGTCGATTGGCCTTGCACCTAAATTACATCCGACCAGGAAGTCCAACTTCTGCAGTTCCACATCTACCAAGCAAAACTCCTAATAAATAATAAGAAGCTCTAAATTTGCTAGTCATATCTATAGGAGCCTGAGTACAACTAAGATCTCTTGCATCAATTTCAATTTCATTTTCTGTAATCCATGTAATTTTTGCTCCAAGTTCTTGCAATATTTTACAATACATTTTTACATCACTAATATTTGGTAAGTTTTCAATTTTACAAACCCCATCAATTAATAAAGCAGCAGGTAAAATAGCAACAGCAGCATTTTTAGCACCACTAATAGTTACCTCTCCTTTTAATTTTGTTGGGCCATGAATTACTAATTTATCCAAAATAATTACCTCCAATTTTTAAATAATGGCTTTTTCCACTTTCTTTATACCATACTTTAATTTATTTGGCAAGTAATTAAAAAGTAAATACCAAGGAAGAATGTTAGTATATGATGTTTTTATAGCTAACTCGCTTAAATAGTACTAGTTTTCTTGTTTTTCAAATTGCCCGTTGCAGAAGTTTATTCAAAGAAGAAATGTCAGAACGGGACCTCTCAAAACTGCGAAAAATAGTACTATTTAAGTTTTAATTTGATTATAACTATTATATAATAGCTTATTTGTTTAAGCCCAATCTCAAATTCTGAAAAAATTCTACTAATTTAAACTTAAAAGTAATTTCTTCTGAATCTGTTTTACTAATTAAATCATATTCCTCATCATTTAAATTTTCTTTCATTTCTTCTTTTGAACTATCAGGAACAATACCAGAGCTTACATCTACAAAACATAATGGAGGAAACATTACACACCACCAATTTTGACCTTTAGCACTTCCTATTTTAACTCTTAATGCATCATAACTTCCAGCAGGAAGCGCAATATCTCCATAGTATTTAGTAGGAAAATCACTAATACCTACTTCAATATCTACATTATAATTAAATCCATTATCATAAATTACCTTTGAAGCAATTTGCTTTAAATCATTAATATGCTCTTTAGCTATTTGCATTACTTCTTCTTTAGAGGTGCAATCTTTAGAAATATTATTCATATATAAAAGAAGTTCATCACGAACTTTAAGCTTTAAACTTTGGTCCTCTGTAGAATCACTATTTGCAATAACATGTAAACGAAAAACACTATCTGCAATATCATTTGACACAGCATTTACATAAGAAATAGCACAAATAAATATATAAACACTAAGTAATACTAAAATTACTAAAAAAGGTCTTATTTTTAAAACTAAATTATTCATAGATTTCATTTTTTTCCTCCGTATTTCAAAAATTTTTATTTAATACAATTATTGACAACTTTTTAATAATTTATACATTATAGGAAAAACTTTTTTTATTTATTAAATAATTTGAAATTAGCTTAAATAGTAGCAATAATTAAAATGTCGAATAAACACGCACGATTCCTATTAAAATAGCTTGATTTTTAAAAATAAAAATGGTAAAATTTTCCAAGAATTAAAAATAAAAACAGGGGGCTTTAAAAATGAAAGTACAAAATAAAAAAATAGAAAAACTATGTAGTTTTTATGTAAGCGACTGGCATTTAGCAACAATGATTTTACCTTATACTAATTCAAAGATTGAGCAAAATGTAAAAATTGTACCTGTATTAGAAAATAATTTAGAAGAAAATATAAAGATATTAGTAGAAAAATTAAATTTAAAAAATAAAGAAAAAATATTATCTATAAATTGGAAAAATATAAATAGTATAAAATATGAAAATATAGAAAATAAATTAAATAAAGAAATTAATAAAAAAACAGAAAATATTATTTTAGTAAATGGTTCAAAAGATTATATAGAAAAAAATAATTGTAATATAGAAAAATGGCTAGAGAAATCTTCTATTTCAAGTGTAAAAATAATTAATTTTTTTGAAGTAACAGATTTTAATAGTAATATTGTACAAATATTAAATAATCATGACAAGGTATTTAATACATCGGGTGAAAGAGAAATAAAAGAAGTGTTTGATGGCTATAAAAAAGAGGCATAAATCCGAAGGGTGAAGAATTAATTTCTTCACCTTTCTTAAATTTATAGGTATATATTTTAATTATTTACAAAAAAATAAAAATATGATTTAATAAACTAAAATATAAATAGAAAGGAAAAATTTATGGAAGAAAAATTATTAATGGTAAAAGAGAAACTTGCAAAATATGGGCAAGAACACTTACTTAATTTTTATAACGAGCTTTCAGAAGACAAAAAAAGTGAGTTATTAGATGAAATTCTAACAATAGATTTCAAACAAGTAGAAGACCTATATGAATCTACAAAAACAAAACCAGACTTTACAGAAAGCAAAATTGAACCAATACCACATATTACTAAATCAGAATTATCAAATGAAGAAATAGAAAAATACACAAAAATAGGAGAGCAAATTATAAAACAAGGAAAGCTAGCAGTTGTAACAATGGCAGGTGGACAAGGCACTAGACTTGGACACTCAGGCCCAAAAGGAACATTTGATATAGGCTTAAGTTCACACAAAAGTATATTTGAAATATTGTGCGATAATTTTAAATTAGCAAAAGAAAAATATGACATAGTAATTCCATGGTATTTAATGACAAGCGAAGAAAATCATCAAGATACAGTAAAATTTTTTGAAGAAAATAATTATTTTAATTATCCAAAAGAGGCAGTTCAATTTTTTAAACAAGGAACCTTGCCAATGTTAAATAAAGAAGGAAAAGTACTACTAAATGAATTAAAAATGCCAAAACAAGCACCAGATGGGCATGGCGGTGTTTTTGAAGCAATGAGAAAAAATGGTGTTATATATAATATGAAAGAAAGAGGAATAGAATGGGTATTTATTAGTGGAGTAGATAACGTATTAGTAAAGCCAATAGACCCAGTACTTACAGCAATAGCAACAGAAAAAAATATGCTAGTTGCTAGTAAAAGCTTAGTTAAAGCAAATCCAAAAGAAAAAGTAGGAGTATTTTGTAAAAAAGACGGAAAACCAAGTGTTATAGAATATACAGAGATTTCTGATGAAATGGCAAACGCAAAAGATGAAAACGGAGAATTATTATATGGAGAGTCACATATTTTATGCAATCAATTTAATATAAAAATATTAGAAGAATTAGCAAATAATAAACTTCCATATCATGTTGCAGTAAAAAAAGCAAGTTATATAAATGAAAATGGAGAATACGTAGTTCCTGAAGAACCAAATGCATATAAATTTGAATCATTTTTATTTGATGCATTTTCTCTTATTCCAGAAATGCTAATTTTAAGAGTAAAAAGAGAAGAAGAGTTTGCACCAGTTAAAAATGCAGAAGGTGTAGACAGTCCAGAAACAGCAAGAAATTTATATAATAATTATTATCATTTATCATAAAATTTAAATGGTTTATAGGTATCCTAATAAAAAGTTAAACTTTAATTTTCTAAAAACCTAAATAAATATTAAAAGGAAAAAAATAATGGAAGAATATAAACAAAGATATGAAAATTGGCTTAATGATCCAGTTATCTCTGAAGAAGATAAACAAGAATTAAGAAATATTTCTCAAGATGAAAAAGAAATAGAAGATAGATTTTACAAAGACTTAGAATTTGGAACAGCAGGACTAAGAGGTGTTATAGGAATTGGAACAAATCGTATGAACATTTATACAGTTACAAAGGCAACGCAAGGTTTAGCAAATTATATTGTAATAAAAGGTGTTCAAGAAAAAGGTGTTGCAATTGCTTATGATTCAAGAAGAATGTCAAAAGAATTTAGTGATGAAGCGGCATTAACTTTAAATGCAAATGGAATAAAAACATATCGCTTTGACTCATTAAGACCAACACCAGAGCTTTCTTTTGCAGTAAGAGAGTTAGGATGCACAGCAGGAATTGTTATAACTGCAAGTCATAACCCACCAGAATACAATGGTTATAAAGTTTATTGGGATGATGGAGCACAAATAGTAGAGCCAATAGATAAAGAAATAATAAATGAAGTAAATAATGTTACAGACTTTTCTACAATTAAAAAGATATCAAAAGAAGAGGCAATTCAAAAAGGTTTATATAATACAATAGGAGAAGAAATAGACAAAAGATATATAGAAGAACTTAAAAAATTAGTAGTTAATCAAAAAGCAATAAATGAAATGCAAAAAGATATAAAAATTGTATACACACCACTTCATGGAACAGGTAATATTCCTGTACAAACAATATTAAAAGAACTTGGTTTTGAAAATGTTTATGTTGTACCAGAACAAGAAAAACCAGATGGAAATTTTCCAACAGTAGATTATCCAAATCCGGAAGATCCAAAAGCATTTAAACTAGCATTAGAGTTAGCAAAACAAAAAGATGCAGATATAGTTTTAGCAAATGACCCAGATGCAGATAGATTAGGTGTATATGCAAAAAATAAGGAGACTGGAGAATACATTAGATTTACAGGAAACATGACAGGTAATTTAATAGCTGAATATGTTTTATCACAAAAAAAGGCAAATGGTACATTACCTGCAAATGGAGCAGTTATAAAAACAATAGTATCATCTAATTTAACAGATGCTATTGCAAAAGCATATAATGTAAAATTATTTTCTACATTAACAGGATTTAAAAATATAGCAAAAATTATTCGTGGCTTTGAAGAAAATAACAATGAATATACTTGCTTATATTCTTATGAAGAAAGTTATGGTTGCATTATAGGAACACATGCAAGAGATAAAGATGGAATTGTAGCAGTAATGACTTTATGCGAAGCAGTATGCTACTATAAACAAAAAGGAATGACCTTATGGGATGCAATGCTTGCAGTATATGAAAAATATGGCTATTATAAAGAAGATCAATTTTCTATTACACTAAAAGGCTCAGAAGGAGCAGAGCAAATTAAAAAAATGATGGAAAATATGAGAAACAATACTCCACAAGAAATAGCAGGTAAAAAAGTTTTATCTTTTGGAGATTATCAAGCACAAACAATTTATAACACTCAAACTAAAGAAACTACATCTACAAACTTACCTAAATCAAATGTACTATATTATGACTTAGAAGATGATAACTGGTGCTGCGTGCGTCCATCTGGAACAGAACCAAAAATTAAATTCTATATGGGTGTAAAAGGCTCTAGCTTAGAAGATGCAGAGCAAAAATTAAAAGAACTAGAAGAAAACGTAAGAGAACTTGCAAAATAATTATCATAAAAAATATTTACTCATAATATAAAAAAAGACTAGATATTATACTAACTAAATTTTTTGACCTAGTATAATTTCTAGTCTTTTTATTGTATGGAAAAAATTTACTTCCACCCATTTATATTAGCCCTTTTAATAGCTCCAACCATATTAGCTTTAACAGTTGGAATTTTCTTTTCTAATTCAAAAATCATATTTTTCATATCTTCTCTTTTAGAATAGCCATCCATTGGACAAACCTTTTTCATAACTTCAATATTATTTCTTTTAATAAATTTTTTAATTTCCTTTTCAGGAGTATCTATAAGAGGTCTAATTAAAGTAACTTTAGAGCGATCCATATAGCTCATGGGAGCAAAAGTATTTAAATTTCCAGCATATAAAAAATTAAGTAAAAAAGTCTCTAAAGCATCATCTTGATTATGTCCAAGAGCAATTTTATTACAGCCTTCTCTAATAGCAACGGAATTAATAATTCCTCTACGTAAATTAGCACACAAAGAACATGGATTTTGCTCTTTTCTAATATCAAAAACAATTTCTTTAATATGAGAAACTTCTTCTACTAAAGGAACGCCAATTTCTTCACATTTTTTCCTTAAAAAATCTGAATTAAAAAATTCAAAACCAGGGTTCACAGTAATTGCAATTAAGTCAAAATGTTTTGGGTAAAATCTTTGAAGAGCTTTTAGCCCCATAAGCAATGTAAAAGAATCTTTTCCTCCAGAAAGACAAGCTGCAATTTTATCTCCATCTTCAATTAATTCATAAGTTTCAATAGTTTTTCTCATATAACTTAAAATTCGTTGCATTAGTTTAACTCCTTAATAATATACTATGAAAAATTATAGCATACCAAGTCAATAGCTTTTTAAGCTTGAAATTTAAAATAATATGTTATAGAATATAAAGGTAATATTAATATGTGTCCATAGCTCAGTAGGATAGAGCACTCGCCTCCTAAGCGAGGGGTCGCTGGTTCGATTCCAGTTGGGCACACCAAAAATAAAAGGAGCAAAAATGCAAACAGCAGAAAAATTTATGAAACAAGCACTTAAAGAGGCACAAAAAGCATACGAAGAAGAAGAAATACCAGTAGGTGCAGTAATTGTAAAAGATAATAAAATAATATCTAGGGCATATAATAAAAAAGAAAAAACAAATAACCCTATAAATCATGCTGAAATAATAGCAATACAAAAAGCTAGTAAGAAATTAGGCTCATGGCGCTTGACTGACTGCGAAATGTATGTTACACTAGAACCTTGCAGTATGTGTGCAGGAGCATTAATACAATCAAGGTTAAAAAAAGTATATATTGGAACAATGGATGAAAAAACTGGAAGCTGTGGTTCTAAATTAAACCTTTTAGAAGATTATACATTTAATCATAAAGTAGAAATAGAAACAGGAATAATGCAAAAAGAATGTGAAGCTTTACTTAAAAAATTTTTTAAAGAGTTAAGAAATAAGAAAAAATAATTATAAATTAGGAGCGGTATCGAAGTGGTCATAACGAGGTTGACTCGAAATCAATTGGGTGCATTTATAGTGTGCCACGTGGGTTCGAATCCCACTCGCTCCGCCAAAAAATTTATGATATAAAAAATTATAAACAAAAGCAAAAGGAGGAAATTTTTTGATAACAGAAAAGAAAAAACAAACGATAAAGCTAATGGTTTCAATAGCAGTATTAGCATTAATTTTAATTCTTGTGCTAATGTCAATGATAAAATATGAAGTAGAAGGTGAGCAAAATATGCCTTTTAAACTTTCAAAAATCATTGTTATTAGTACAGCAGAAGGTTTAGAGAAAGACGAGAGTAAATCAAAATGGAATTTTGATATTTATCAAAATAATGATGTCTATTTTTACATAGATTCAAATACAGAAGACGAAAATTTACTTATAAAAAGTGTAACTATTGATAATATTGAAGTTTTAAAAGCTCCACAAATAGGTGAAGTTAAAGCATATATGCCAAATAGCGAAGCAGGAAGATTTTACAATTTTGATGAACAATTTTTAGTAAATGAAAAATTGGAATATAAAGGTGCTAGTCAAAGTAGTTCTACAGAGTTAGAAATAGGTAGTAAAGGCGGAACTACTTGGATTTGCTTTAATAATATGGGAATTGGTACATATTCATCTAATAAAGATGATAAAATAGTACATGATGGAACTTGGCTTAAAAAACTTGAAATACAAAAGGAACAAGTAGAATTTACAGTATCTTTTAACTACACAATAGAAACTACAAAAGCAAAGTATATGGCAAATATTACTTTAGATTTACCAACAGGAGATATTAGTAAAGATGGAAGCAGTTATTTAGAAAAAACAGACATGAGTGATATTATATTTAAAAGAGTAAAATAAAATCTATTTATACTAAATAAATTAGAAAGTACTTGATAAACCAAATAAAAAAGTATATAATGCAAATGGTATGAAATTAATTAGCCATTGTATGGAAAGTAAACCAATGGAAGCCTATGAATCTTGTCAGGTCCGGAAGGAAGCAGCAATAAGTAGTAACTTCTGTGTGGAATTTACTTTCCATAGAGTGGCTAACTAAAAAAATCATACCATTTTATTAGTTAAAAAAGGGGTATAATATGTCATATACAGCTTTATATAGAAAATTTAGACCACTTAAATTTGAAGATATGGTTGGTCAAGAACATATTACTAAAACTATAAAAAATCAAATAATAGCTGGCAGAGTAGGACATGCATATTTGTTAAATGGTGGTAGAGGAACTGGAAAAACTACTACAGCTAAAATTTTAGCAAGAGCGGTAAATTGCTTAAATCCACAAAATGGAGAACCATGTAATGAATGTGAAATATGCAAAGCTGCACTTTCTGGTTCTTTAACAGATATTGTAGAAATGGATGCAGCATCTAATAATAGTGTAGATGACATTAGAGCTATTCGTGATGAAGTAAATTTTTTGCCAACACTTGCAAAATATAGAGTATATATAATTGATGAGGTGCACATGCTATCAACAGGAGCTTTCAATGCACTTTTAAAAACATTAGAAGAACCACCTGCACATGTAAAATTTATTTTAGCAACGACAGAACCACAAAAATTACCTGCAACTATTCTCTCAAGATGCCAAAGATTTGACTTTAAAAAAATATCAAATGATGATATTATTAAAAGACTAGAATATGTATGTAAAGAAAGTAATATTGAAATTTCAAAAGAAGCACTAAAACTTATAGCAATATTATCAGAAGGTGCCATGAGAGATGCCTTAAGCATATTAGAAAGATGCTTGCAAGAAGGAAATCAAAAGATTGATGAAGATTTTGTAAAAGACTTAGTTGGAATTCCAAAATTAACTTTTATATCACAAATTATAGAGGCCATTACAGAAAATAAAGTAGAAAATGTATTAAAAACCATAGAAGCAGTAGAAAATGAGGGTAAAGATTTACAAAATCTTTTATGGGAATTAATTAAATATACAAAAGATATTTTAGTATGGAAAACAAGTCAAAAACTAGAAATATATAGTGAAGAAGAACAAAAACAAATTGCAAAAATAGCAGAAAATGTATCAAAAGAAAGACTTTTACAAATGATTTACACACTTTCTGAATTAGAAAATGAAATGAAATGGTCTTCTCAAAAAAATGTATTGTTTGAAGTAGCAATGATTAAATTATGCAGTCCAGAAGAAGTAAAAAAGGCAAACTCACAAGATTTAAAAGATATATATAATAGGCTAAATAAATTAGAAGAAAAAATAAAATTAGGTAATTTTTCAAAAACATCTGAAGAAAAGCCAAAAGAAATATCAAAAGAAGCAAAAATAAATAATGTTCCAAAACCAAAAGTAGAAAAAGTAACAGATTTAAAAATAGATAAATTAGATTTTTGGCCTAAAATAATAGAAAATTTAAAAGAACAAAGAAAAATGATGCTGGTAAGTAATTTACTAAATACGGTAGCAACTATGCTTAATGACTTAACAGTTGGAATTGTTTTTCAAAATGGTTTAACTCCATTTGTAAAAAGCATTATGGAAAAACCAGAGAATATTCAGGAACTAACAAGGCTTGTATCTATAGAGTGTGGAAAACAAATGACAATTAAATTATTAGACTGTCAGGATGAAATTTTGAAAAAAAAATCAAAGGAAACAAGTCCAGAAAAACAGGTAATAGATGAATTAGATATTCCTGTTAATATAATAGAAGAATAAGGAGGAATTAAAGTATGTCTAAAAGAGGTTTCCCAGGAATGGGCGGAGGATTTGGTGGAATGAATATAAACCAATTAATGAAAGAAGCAAAAAAAATGCAAGCAGATATGGAAAAATCACAAACAGAATTAGCAGCAAAAGAATTCGATAGTAGTACAGGTGGCGGTGCTGTTTATGTTAAAGTATTTGGAAACAAAGAAGTAAAGGAAATTAAAATAAAAAAAGAAGTAGTAGATCCAGAAGATGTAGAAATGCTACAAGATTTAATTTTATCTTGTGTAAATGAAGCATTAAGAAAAGTAGATAGTGCACAAGCACAAGAACTTGGAAAATACAATATACCTGGACTAATGTAAAAGTTAAAAGTAGTTTCGAAATAAAAAAACATTTGAATATACATAACAAAAGGAGCAAATAATGTCATATTATTCACCATCAATAGAAAAATTAATAGAAGCATTTGAAAAATTACCTAGTATAGGAAATAAAACAGCAGCTAGGCTTGCTTTTCATATTTTAGATGCAAGTGAAGAAGAAACAAAAGAATTTGTTCAGGCAATTTTAGATGCAAAAAAGAATTTGAAATATTGCTCTAGTTGTTATAATATTTCAGATACAGACCCATGTCCAATATGCTCAAATCAAAATAGAGATCATACCACAATTTGTGTCGTTGAAGATGTAAGAGATGTAGTAGCAATGGAAAGAACACATGAATTTAAAGGAATATACCATGTTTTGCATGGTAGCATTTCTCCAATGAATGGAATAGGACCAGATGATATTAAAATAAAAGAACTACTTTCACACATAATGGAAGGAAATATAAAAGAAATTATTTTAGCAACAAATCCTAGAGTAGAAGGAGAAGCAACTGCTATGTATATTTCTAAGCTTGTAAAACCATTAGGAGTTAAGGTAACAAGAATTGCACATGGAATTCCTGTTGGTGGAGACTTAGAATATACAGATGAAGTAACTTTAAGCAAAGCCTTAGAAGGTAGAAGAGAATTGTAAAAATACAAAAACAACATTGCATTTAGCAAAGTTGTTTTTTATATCTTATTTTCCTAAAACAATTTCACAAATATTTTTAGTTGAATTAATTTTGCAAAGACTTTTTGTTTTTTCTCTCATTTCTTCAATTTTTTCACTATCTTCAAACAATTTTGAAATAACCTCATCAGGGTTATCATTTTTTCTAATCCAAACACCAACACCATTTTTTTCTAAGAACTCAGCATTTTCTTCTTCTTGACCAGGAATTGGATTAATAATAATCATAGGAAGACCAGAAGCTAAACTTTCTGTTGTAGTAAGTCCACCAGGCTTTGTTACAACCATATAAGAAATGCTCATAAGTTCTGGAACCTTATCTGTAAAACCAAGTATAACAACCCTATTTTTAGCATTACAAGACAAAACTAGTTCTTCAAATGCTTCTTTCATTTTTACATTTTTTCCACTAACTGCAACTATTTGGAAGTCTTGCAATTTATCTATTAAAGTTTTTAAAATTTGAACAGTTCTATCTTTTCCAAGACCAAACTCTCCACCACCAAAAAATAGAATAACTTTTTTTTCAGGGTCTAATTTAAAATCTTCATAAATCTTTTGATTATCAAAATTTTCAGTAAATCTATTAGACATAGGAATACCAGTTACATATATTTTTTCTTTAGCAACACCATAATTTATAATATCTTGTTTCATAGTCTCATTTGAAACAAAGAAATAATCTGTATATTCATGCCCAATTAGCCATTGTTTATGCATAGCAAAATCGGTCATAATAGTAGCAAGTGTACAATTTAATTTTTCTTTTCTTTTTAAATAACTAACCATTTGGCTACTAAAAGGATGAGTAGAAATTACTACATCTACATTTTTTTCTTGAAGTAATTTATTAAGTTTGTTTGCTAGTAATTTATTGCTATCTTTACTAATTTTAGAAAGTAGACCTTTTTGAGAACCGGAATAAACTTTTCCCCATAATTTAGGAGCCTTTTTTGCCATTTCACGGTAAGCAGCTGTTGTCATTTTTTCTATTGGTTTATTAACATATTTCATACAATCTATCATTGCTACACTAATAAGAGGAAAATTTTTTTCAATATATTGCAAAATAGATTTTGCAGCAGATAAATGTCCCCCTCCATAAGAGGCATAAAAAATAATTACTTTTTTCATAAAAATCCTTTCTTTTTAAAACATATATTAAAAATTTCATTATTTCAATTTAGTAAATTTATTATAACATATTTAAAACAAAAATCTATAATTTTTAAGTAAGAATAAATAATTTTATTTTAATTATAAAAAATGCATAATTTAACAAAATATGGACAAAATGAAATTATATAAAATTTATGGAAAGGAAAAATAATGAAGAAAATTTTAAAAATAATATTTATCTTATTAATAGTTTCATTTCTTATAATACAAATAATAAATTTTTTAAATAATCAAAAAAAGGTAGAAGCGGCATCAAAAAGTGGAAACACTTCAGATGTTCAATTGTTAGCAAGAGCAATAAATGGAGAAGCAAGAGGTGAGCCATATGAAGGACAAGTAGCAGTAGGAGCAGTTATTTTAAACCGTGTTGAACACTCTAGTTTCCCAAATACAATTTCAGGAGTTATATATCAGCCAGGGGCATTTACCGCAGTATCTGATGGGCAAATTAATGTACCAATTGACGAATCATCATCTGTTGTAAAAGCAGCACGAGATGCACTAAATGGTTGGGATCCAACAGGTGGAGCAATATATTATTTTAATCCTGCTACAGCAACTAATAAGTGGATTTGGTCAAGACCACTTATTAAAACAATAGGAAAGCACAGATTTTGCAAATAAAATATAGTCTACAAAAAAATTATATTATTATTTTAATAGAATTTTATAAGAATTCAAATTATGTAAATTACAAAATTTACATAATACAAAGAAAGGAATTAAAATTATGGGAAAAATAACTAATAAATTAACAGATTGGAAAAATAGACTTCAAGATAGACACATGCTTAGCATTATTGTAGTACTATTTGCAATAATAATAGCAATGGCAGTATGGATTTATCAAAAGCAAACAGAATATAGGCAAGCCTCAGAAAATGGATATAATATGGCATTTTTTGAATTGGTAGACTATGTACAAAATGTAGAAACATATTTAGCAAAATCTATTATTTCTAGTACACCAGAACATGGAGCCGAAACATTAACTAATGTATGGAGAGAAGCAAATCTAGCACAAGTTTATTTATCTAGGCTTCCAATAGATAGTGTAGAATTAGAAAAAACAGCTAAATTTTTAAATCAAGTAAGTGATTATAGCTATGCATTATCTAGAAAAAATATATATAATGAAGAATTAACGCAAGAAGATTTAGACAATTTGCAAGAATTACATGATTATAGTGTAGAATTAGAAAACACATTAAATCAGCTATCTACAGATATGAATGAAGGAAGAATTAGTTGGGGAGAACTAACTAAAAAAGGAAATATGGCTTTTGCACAAGAAGTTAGTAATATTTCAAAAGATAGCTTTAGCAGTTTAGAGGAAAATTTTCACGAATATTCTGGTTTAATATATGATGGTGCTTTTTCTGAACACATGACATCAACTGAAAAGAAAGGTTTAACAGGAGAAAATATTAGTGAAGAAAAAGCAAAAGAAATAGCTAAAAAATTTATTGGAGAAAATAAAATACAAGAAATTTCTTTATCTGGAAAATCAGAAAATACAGATATGGTAACATATGATTTTAATGCAAAAATAAATGGAGAAAAAGATGCAAATTTAGTAATTTCTATTTCAGAAAAAGGTGGACATGTTGTATTTATGAATTATAATAGAAATATTGAAGCGGAAAGTGTAACTCAAGAAAGAGCAGATGAAATTGGAAAAAAATTTCTAGAAGAGCATGATTTTCCAAACATGAAAGAAACATATTATTTAAAAGAAGGCGGAATAGTTACAATTAATTATGCTTATGAACAAGATGGAGTAGTTATTTACCCAGATTTAGTAAAATTAAAAGTAGCACTAGATAATGGAGAAATAATGGGAATTGAAACAACCGGATATTTAAATTCGCATGAAGAAAGAGATTTAGCAGAAGTTAAAATTACAAAGGAACAAGCAAGAAATAGTTTAAATCCAAAATTAGATATTAAAAGCGAAAATTTAGCAATTATTCCAACAAAATGGAAAACGGAAGTAATGTGCTGGGAATTTAAAGGAAAAGTAAATGACACAGATTTTTTAGTATATATTAATTGTCAAACTGGAAAAGAAGAAGATATATTAGTAATAGTAAATACGCCAAATGGAACACTTACACACTAGAAAATAAAATATTAAAAAAATAAAAAAATTAATTTGGAAAAAATTTTAAAAATATTTTTTTAAAAATAAAGCAAAATAATAATGTGAAAATATAAAAACAATAAAAATTTAAAAGTATTTTATTAAAATAGAAAATTAAATTGTTAAAATAAATTTTCACAAAAAACTTTAAATCTGTTAGGAGGTATTTATTATGTCAAATAACAGAAAACTAATTTCTAATCAATTAAGAGAAGAAATAGCCAAAGAGCTTGGTGTATATGACCAAGTAAAACAAGATGGCGGATGGGGAAATGTACCATCTAAAACTTGTGGTAATATCGTAAGTAAAGCAATTGAAATTGCAAACAGAGCAGCCCAAAATAGTTAGCAAAAACTAATATTTTAGGTAGGGGGAAATCTATTATTTTAGATTTCCTTTTTTTAATTTTTTTTGTTGCAGTTTATAAATAATTAGAATATAATAGCAATAAATTATAATAGCTATAGGAGAACAATAATGAATAAACAAATAACAGTTAAAAACATATTAGATGTAACAGGCGGAAAACTAATATGCGGAAGCGAAAGCTTAATATGTGAAAAATTTTCTAAAGATACTAGAGAGCTAAACAAAGGAGAAGTTTATGTAGGATTGCAAGGAGAAAATTTTAATGGAAGTACACTATATGAAGAGGCTTTACAAAAAGGAGCAATAGCGTGCTTATTACAAGGAGTAGAAATATCAAATGAGGTTATAGAAAAATACCCTAATGCTACTATTATATTAGTAGAAAATACAGTAAAAGCACTTCAACAAATTGCAACTTACAAAAGAAGCTTATATAACATACCAGTAGTTGCAATAACTGGTAGCGTAGGAAAAACTAGCACAAAAGATATGGTCGCAAGTGTACTTTCTAAAAAATATAAAGTATTAAAAACTGTTGGAAACTATAATAATGAAATAGGCTTGCCACTTACAATACTTAGCTTAAAAGATGAAGAAATTATGGTGTTAGAAATGGGAATGAACTCCTTTGGAGAAATAAGTGTGCTTACAAATATAGCAAAACCAGATGTAGCAGTTATTACAAACATAGGAACTGCACATATTGGATTACTTCGGATCAAGAGAAAATATTTTAAAAGCAAAATTAGAAATCTTAGAGGGGCTAAACTCTAATGGAACAGTAGTTATAAATTATGATAACGACTTATTACATAATTGGTATGAAAAAGAAAAGCAAAATTATAATATAATTACATATGGCTTTGATAAACAAAGTAATATTTTAGGTCAAAATGCTAATCTTCATGAAAATGGAAGTGAATGTGAAGCTATAATTGATGGAAAAAAATATAATTTGCATATTCCAGTAGGTGGAGAGCACTTTATACAAAATAGCTTATGTGCAATAGCAGTTGCTAAAGTATTTAATATTGAAATGCAAAAAGTAATAGAAGGAATTGCAAATTTTGAACTTACAAAAAGAAGAATGGAAATAAAAAAGGCAAAAAATGGAGCAACTGTAATTAATGATTGCTATAATGCAAATTACGATTCAATGAAAGCAGCAATAGACTACTTAGGAAAATTCCCTAATAATAAAAAAATAGCAGTACTTGGAGACATGTTAGAACTAGGAGAATATAGTAAAAGTCTTCATGAACAAGTTGGAGAAGTAGTTGCAAAAAATAAAATTAATTTATTAATTTGTGTAGGAGAAGAATCTAAATATATAGCAAAAAAAGCAAAAGATATGGGAATGGATGAAAATAAAATAATATTATGTAATACTAACAATGAAGCAATTAATATTTTACAAAAAGAAATTAAGCCTCAAGATGTAGTTTTACTTAAAGCATCAAATGGATTACATTTTATTGAAATTTGTGATGCAATTTGTAATAATGAATAAAATATATAAAAAAGAAATAGGAGTGATTTTTATGAGTAAAATAAAATTAGGTGTTATTTTTGGAGGAATGTCAACAGAACACGATGTATCTATTGTTTCTGCAACTTCAGTTATAAAAAACTTAAATCAGGAAAAATATGAAATATTTCCAATTTATATAGATAATAATGGAAAATGGTATCACTATGCAAAAAATATAGAAGAAATTGAAGTGTTAAAAGTAGGTGAAAAATTAGATAATATAGAACCTATAGAAAATGTATTAGACTATTTAAGAAATTTAGATGTTGCATTTCCTGTATTACATGGCTTATATGGAGAAGATGGAACAATTCAAGGACTATTTGAACTATTAAAACTAAAATATGTTGGCTGTAGAGTATTAGGCTCTAGCGTTTGTATGGATAAAGCTTATGCAAAAGTAATATTTGATAAAGCAGGAATTAGCCAAGCAAAATATATGTACATAAAAGCTAAAAACAATGATTATCGTTATATAGATAGCAATTTTAATGAGCAAAAATTAACATTAGATGAAATCTCTAAAAAAGTAAAAGAAAAATTAGGCTTCCCTGTATTTGTAAAACCATCTAACTCTGGTTCTTCTGTAGGAATAGAAAAAGCAAATAATGAAGAAGAATTAAAACAAGCTATTGTATATGCTGCAAAATTTGATACTAAAATTGTAATAGAAGAAGAAATAATTGGTAGAGAAGTAGAATGTGCAGTACTTGGAAATGAAGATGTAGAAGCTACATGTGTAGGAGAAATTTTACCAGCAGAAGAATTTTATACATTTGATGCAAAATATAAAAATGCACAATCAAGAGTAGTAATTCCTGCACAAATATCTAGCCAAAAACAAGATGAAATCAAAAAACTAGCAATAAAGGCTTTTAAAGCAGTAGATGGAAAAGGTTTATCAAGAGTAGACTTCTTTATTAAAAAAGATACAGAAGAAGTAGTTATAAATGAAATAAACACATTACCAGGCTTTACACAAATTAGTATGTATCCAAAATTATGGGAAAATAGCGGATTAAAATATTCAGAACTTTTAGATAAATTAATAGAATTAGCATGTCGCTTTGGGGACGTTTGTTAAAGCGACAGTTTGCCTATTTTGTGACACTAGTTTAAATTTATATAAAAAATAAAAAATTGGTTCATAGGTTTCCATAAAAACCTAAATAAATTAAAAGGACAAGTTATGGAAAGTATAGAAAATATACAAGCACAATTAAAAGAAACATTATCAGAAAAAAGATATTTACATTCTATTGGAACAATGAAAATGGCTAAAATACTAGCTAAGAAATATAATGTAGATGAAAATATAGCAATGCTAACAGGTTTAGCGCATGACATGGGCAAAGAAATACCTTTAGACAAAGCTATGGAATATATAAAAGAAAACAAAATAGTTATAGATGAAATAGAAAAACAAAATACCGCTTTATTACATGCAAAAATAGGAGCATACATGTCAAAAAAATATGGATTTACGGAAGAAATGCAAAATGCTATAAAGTATCATACAACAGGAAACCCAGAAATGGACAATTTAGCAAAAATAATTTATGTAGCAGATAAAACAGAAGAAACAAGAAATTATGAGCAAGTAGAAGAAATTAGAAAGCTTGCCATGGAAAATATAGATGAAGCGGTTATTAAAATATTAGACCACGACATAGAAAAAAATATTAAGAAAAAAGTATTAATACATCCAGATGGCATTTTATTAAGAAATAAGCTTTTATTAAAATTTATTTAATAAAAGTGTTTATTTAAGGCATTAAGTATGATATAATTCTAACAAATTCAAACAAAAGACTAGAAATATTAAGGGCATACTAGGGGGAAATCTGTTATGATTTTCAAGGATTATTATAAAATATTAGACTTACCACGGAATGACTGTAACACAAGAACAAATTAAACAAGCATATAGAGAGCAAGCAAAAAAATATCATCCAGATATAAATAATACTTCTTCAGAAGAAAGATTTAAAGATATAAATGAAGCATATAAAGTATTATCAAATATTTCTTCTAAGAAAAAATATGATAGAATGTGGAACTCACATGTAGGAAGAAAAAAACGCACTAATTATGAAGAATCTAAAAGAGAAAAAGGATCTATTTTTAGTGAATTTTTCCAAATGTTTTTCGGTGAACAAAGTAAAAATGAAGAAAAAGTAAAGGAAAATAAATCTAAAAAAGCAGCAATTAAAGGTGAAAACATAGATACAGAAATAAAAGTATCAATTCAAGATGCTTTTTATGGAGTAGAAAAGAAAATAACGCTTAGAGCTTTAAACGGCAAAATGAAAAATTTTGAAGTTAAAATTCCAGCTCGGTATTCGAAATGGAGAAAAAATTAGATTAATTGGCCAAGGAAAGCCCGGAGAAAATGGAGGAAAGCCTGGAGATTTATTAATAAAAATAATAATAGAAAATGATCCTAAATATAAATTACAAGGAGTAGACTTATACACTAATTTGTATTTAACACCATGGGAAGCAGCTCTAGGAACAAAAGTAAACTTATTTTCTATTGACGAAGAAGTTTCATTATATATACCACAAGGAATGCAAAGTGGAGAAACTTTAAGAATTAATGGAAAAGGCTACTATAATGGAAAAGGTGGAAGAGGAGATTTAATAGCACAAATACAAATTATGGTTCCAAAGGTTATGAGCAAAGAAGAAAAAGAATTATTTACTGAATTACAAAAAGTATCAAAATATAATCCAAGAAAACAGGGTTAACATAAGAAAAAAGTCTTCAAAATGTTGACATATCTAATAAAATGTATTATAATTAAATATAGTTATGAATTAAAACAAAAGATAAACTATGTATTTGCACTATAATTCATAGAAAAGGAGTGTAAGAAATGGACAAAATAAAAGGTAAACATTTCAGCATTACAGATCCTCAAGGAGTAAACACAGTAATTTATAGAGTTAATAAAACAGATAAAAAACTCTTAGATGAGTATCCAAAATATACTGTTCAACGTTTAGTTTATGCAGAAGAATTAAATGGGGATTTGAAAAAGAAAACCTTTTTTGTTGATGAGCCAGAACCAGAAGAAGAACTTGTTATTTTATCTTTTGGAAAAGATAAAGTAGTAGTTAATATGGGCTTGCTTGCAAATGATAAAGTAAAAATTGCAAAGCGTCCAATACCAATTAAGTTTGATACTTTATATTCAGAAAAAGAAATGGAATATAAAGAATTTAGATACACACCGGACCTAAAAAGACCTATTTCAATAATAGATCCGGAAACAACAGAAGAAATCAAACCAATTTTATATTTTGATCAAGAAACAAATGAAGTAAAAGGCAAATGTAAACTAAAACCATATAAATCATATTTTGCCTTTGAAATTAGAGATAAAAAACAAGATGTTTAGGAGGAAATAAATATGAGTCGTACAACTGTACATTCAAACAAAGAAAGTGAAAAAAGTGCACCAAGCATTGCGGGAAGTGTAATTCAAATTAATGATAAAACAAACACTATAGATGTTCCACAAAAAGGTCAAGTTTATAAAGTTATTTCAAGCTATATTGAGGAACAAGGAAATATGGAAATTCCTACAGGAGATGCTATTGTTAATGAAAATGGACAAATGCAAGATATAGATGGAACTGTTATAGTTACACTAAATCCACAAGCAGTTAAAGATTTAAATTCTTATAAAGAACAAAGAGAAGAAAAAGCAAGAAAACTTAAATCAAAAAATAAAGTATCTTCAAAAGCAGGAGCTGAAATCGGAGAATAAAACCAAAGAAAAGGTGATTTTATAAAATGAATTATAAAGTAAAAAAAACATTAAAAGATAATAAAGTAGCTTTAATAGTGATAGCAGTATTATGGATTATTCTTACCGTAATACTTGTTTCACCAATTGCATATTCCATTGGTATAGCAACAAACGCCAATGGAATTTTTGATATGACAAAATTTTTTGAAGAACTGGTACCAAATATTACAAGTTTTTCTAGCATAGGAAAAGTTTTTTCAGAAGGCTATACAGGAATATTCTTTAAAACATTGGCATATTTTACTATATTCTATGCAATTTGTTCAGTAATTGGTTTATTTAAATCAAGACCAAAAAGTGAATATACAGATATTGAACATGGCTCTAGTGATTGGAGCGAAGGCGGAGAACAATACAAAGTATTAAGTAAACATAAGGGAATTTTATTAGCACAAGACCATTACTTACCATTAGATAAAAGAGGAAATATAAATGTATTAGTAGTAGGTGGATCTGGTTCTGGTAAATCTACATCATATTCAATACCAAATGCATATCAAATGCTTGGCTCATATGTATTTACAGACCCTAAAGGAGAATTATACGATAAAACAGCAGGTTTCTTAAAACAAAATGGCTATGATATAAAAGTATTAAATTTAGTAAATCCAGCAAATAGTGATGGCTATAATCCATTAATGCATATATCAAGTGAAATAGATGTAGATGTTATTGCAAACACTATTGTAAAAGGGCAAAAATCAGAAGCGGGTAGTAATTCAGATCCATATTGGGATGATATGGCAGAAATGTTACTAAAAGCATTAATATATTATTTAATTGCTACAAGACCGGAAGAAGAACAAAACTTAGCAAGTTGTTCAGAGTTAGTAAGAGCAGCAAATAATAATGGTGGTAGTAACTTACTTACAGAATTAATAAATCAATTACCATATGACCATCCAGCAAGAATGTATTATAAATCTATTGAAATAGCACCAGAAAAAACTTATGGATCAATATTAAGTTCACTTCAATCTAAACTTGGTAAATTTGATTCAAAAGAAATCGCAGAAGTAACTTCAACAGATACTATTAATTTTGAAGATATAGGAAATAAAAAAACAGCAGTATATGTTATTTCATCAGATACGCATACAGCTTACGACTTCTTATTAACAATATTCTTCTCACAAATGATACAACAATTATATAACTTTGCAGATGAAAATGGTGGAAGATTAAAAACACCAACCTTCTTTATATGTGATGAGTTTGCTAATATTGGTAAAATACCAGACTTCGATAAAAAAATATCAACAAGTAGAAGTAGAGGAATTTCATTTAGCGTTATATTACAAAACTTAGATCAGCTAGAGGCAGTTTACGAAAAATCTTATGAAACAATCATGGGTAACTGTGATACGCATGTATTTTTAGGAAGTAACTCATATAAAACTGTAGAATATTTTTCAAAAGCTTTAGGAGAAAAAACTATAGTAAGAGATAGTAGGTCAATTAATAGAGATAAGCAGTTTAAAAGACAAGGCTATAATGATTCAGACCAAGTAATGGCAAGAGCTCTTATGACACCAGATGAATTAAGAAGACTAGATAATGATGAATGTATAATTTATGAAAAAGGTATTAAACCAATTAAAGCAAAGAAATTTTACTATTTTGAAAGTCCAATGGCAAGAAAACTTTCAACATATACATTAAACCATTTAGACTTTAATGTTGGAGATAGAGGAAAATGGAGAAAATATAATCCATATAATCCTTATGTAGAAGATGGAGAAAATAATCCTCAGAAAGATTTAAAAGTTGAATCTTTAGATGACTTATTTGAAGATGATGACAAGCAAAAAGATAAAAAACAAAATGAGGAAAAAAATAAAGTGGAAAATAAAAATACAATTAATGTAGAAGAAAATTCAAATATAAACAAAAATGAAAAAGAAATTAAAATAGAAAATAATTCAGATAAAATTAATAATATGCAAAGTGAAAATAAAGTAATAAATGAAGCGCCAATGCTACCACAAGATGAAGAAGAACAACCTGAAGCATTTTCTATAGATGTACAAAAAGAATTAGAAGCAAAATTTGATGAATTATTTGGACCAATAGATGATGAATAAATAAATTAAAATATTTAATTAATCTTTAAATAAAATTTAAAAATAAAAATGATAATTGTAATTAATTATCATTTTTATTTTTTTTATATAAATTTTAAAAAATAAGAAATTAAAAATAGAAAAAATATATTTGCAAATTAATACAAACATAAGTTTTTTAAATTAAAGGAATAACGCAAGTAAACATAAAATACATTACAAAAAATGTAAAAGTTAAAAGCAAAAATTTCAATATTAGTCTACCTAAAGCATAATATAAAAAATTTACAATAAGACAATATTATAATAATACATTTCTTATAAATAATAGGAATTTTTAAATAATGTTATAAAGGTATAACAAAAATTAATAAAATTTAATTAAAATGTGGAGCAAAAAGTTTCAAGAGAAAATGCCGGAAAGCTATGCGGATAAATGAAAAAACAAAAAAATATCATGTTAAAAATACTACAAAGCCAAAGTATACATAAAAACAAACCAAAATTAGTAATTTACGTTTAAATTACACCTTTAGATTTCAAAAATACAATTTAGAAAGAGAACGTTACCAATATGACAAAATTGATTTTCAAAAATAGTTGACTAATTAAGCAATATAATATAAAATGTTTGAAGTAAGAAAAATAAAAAAATAGGAGTAAAAAATGAAATTTATTCATATAGCAGATATGCATTTTGATACACCTTTTACAACATTAAATGCAAAAGGTAATTTTGGAAAAATTAGAAGATTGGATCAAAGAGAAATTTTTAAAAAAATAATTGAATATATAAAACAAAATAAAATTGAGTATTTTTTTATTTCTGGTGATTTTTATGAACATACTTCTATTAGAAAAAGTACAATTGAATATATTAATAATTTATTTAAAACAATACCAGAAACAAAAATATTTATTACACCAGGAAATCATGATCCATATATAAAAAATTCTATGTATTCAAATTTTTATTGGAGTGAAAATGTAAAAATATTTACTTCAAAAATAGAAATGGTAGAAACAAAAGAAGCTGATATTTATGGGGTAGGATTTGATAACTTTTATTGTGAAAACTTAAATGTAGAAAATATAGAAATAAAAAATAAGAATAAAATTAATATTTTAATTACACATGGGGCATTAAATGCAAGTGATAAATTACAGCTGCAATATAACCCAATATCTAAAAGCAAATTAAAGCAAATAGGATTTGACTATGTTGCATTAGGTCATATTCATAAACCAGATTATAATACAGAAATAAATCAAAATATTGTTTATCCTGGTTCTACAATTTCAATGGGATTTGATGAAATAGGAGAGCATGGATTTATTGTAGGAAACATAGAAAATAAACAATTACAAATAGCTTTTATACCAGTAGATAATAAAGGATTTGCCGAGTTAGAATTAGATGTTACAAATATAAATGATATAGATGAATTAATAGAAAAAATAAATAATTTAAGTTTAAAAGAAAACTATTTATATAAATTAATTTTAATAGGAAAAAGAAAATTTGAAATTGAAGTATTAAATTTATACAGAATAATAACAAAAGAAAATATTATAAAAATAAAAGATAAAACAGAACTTAATTATAATTTAGAAAAAATGGCTAATGACTATACTTTAAAAGGAATTTTTATAAAAGAAATTTTAAATGAAATGAATGACAAAAATTATACCAAAGAGCAATTAGAAAAAATTTTAGAAATAGCACTTACTGCCTTAGATAAATAATAAATAAAAATCAACAAATAAAATTTTAATTAATATATAATAAAATAAATTAATAAAAATAATATTTATTATTTATTTTAATTAAATAATAAATATTAAATAAAAAATAATTAATAGAAGATAAAATAAAAAAATTAAATTAAATAATAAAAGGAGAAATTAATTGAAAATAAAAAAAATAAAAATTAATTCTTATGGTATTTTAAAAAATAAAGAAATAAATTTAGAAAATAAATTAAATATTATTTATGGAAAAAATGAAAGTGGAAAATCTACTTTATTAAATTTTATAAAAAATATTTTTTATGGAATTTCAAAAAATAAAAACGGAAAAGACATTTCAGATTATGAAAAATATCTTCCATGGAATGGAGAAGAATTTTCTGGAAAGATACAATATAGTTTAGATAATAATGAACTATATGAAATTTTTCGAGACTTTCATAAGAAAAATCCACAGGTATTTAATGGAAATTTTGAAGAAATCTCTAATGACTTTAAAATTGACAAAAAGGATGGAAATCAATTTTTCTATGAACAAACTGGTGTAGATGAAAAAATGTATATTTCTACAATAATGACACCTCAGCAAGAGGTTATACTAGATAATGGCTCAAAAAATAATTTGCTCCAAAAGATGGCAAACCTTGGGGGAACTGGTGATGACAGGGTGTCTTTTTCAAAAGCTTTAGATAGTATAAACAAAAGGCAAATAGAAGAGATAGGAAACGCTAGAACTCAAGATAGACCTATTAACATACTCCAAAATAGATGTAAAGAGTTAGAGCTTGTCTTAAAGGATGAAAAAGAACTTTTTACAAATAAAGAAGATTTGCAAAGTAAAAAAGAAGAAATTTTAAAAAGTCTAGAAGAAGAAAAACAAAACTATGAATGCATAAAAAATGAAAATCAGCAATTATATAATGAGCAAATTGAGAGCGAAAAAATTAACATAAGAAACAAAATAAAAAAGGAGAATAATTACAAAATTAAAAAAATAATTCTTATATTAATTTTCATTTTTTTAATAACAATTAATATTTTTAATTTTATTTTTATAAAAAATAAAATAATAAATTATATTATTTTACCATTAATAATAATTAATATTTTTTTATTTATTTTTAATTTAAAAAATAAAAATAAAATAAATAATATTTCTAATAATATAAATTTAGAAAATGAAAAAAAAGAAGTAGAACAAAAACTAGAAAAAATAAATCAAAAAATATTAAATTATGAATTGCAATTAAATGAAATAAAATATAAAGAAAATAAAATTTCAGAAGAAACAGAAAAAATAATTTTATATAAAGAAGAACAAGCAGATATAAAAGAAAAATTAGAAATTTTAGAAGAAAAAAATTTATGCTTTATTGAAGCTAAAAACTTATTACAAAAAGCATATGAAGAAATGAAAAATAATGTTACACCAAAATTTACACAAAATTTATCTACAATTATTAATGAAATTTCAAGTGGAAAATATAAAAAAGTATCAATTAATGAAGATATAATAGTAGAATTAGAAAATGGAAAATATGTACCAGCTAATAATTTAAGTATTGGAACAATAGATGAAATTTATTTAGCACTAAGATTATCAATGTTAGATGAAATTTCAAAAGAAAATATGCCAGTTATACTAGATGAAACATTTGCATATTTTGATGAAGAAAGACTAAAAAATATTTTATTATTTTTAAATAAACAATCAGAAAATCATCAAATTATATTATTTACTTGTACAAACAGAGAAAAACAAATTTTAGATGGTTTAGATATAAGTTATAATTTGATAGAATTATAGTTTATTAAAACGCAACTTTTTATTAGTTAACAGTTTTATAACTAACCAGCTTTAATAGTACTATTTTTCGCAGTTTTGAGAGGTCCCGTTCTGACTTTCTTCTTTGAAATTGCTTCTGCAACGGGCAATTTGAAAAACAAGAAAACTAGTACTATTAAAGCTTTAATGTAATTATAACTATTATGTAGTAACGTAAAGCTTATAATAAAACAAAAAATAACTTGAAAAATGAGTATTTTTAGGGTATAATAAAAAAGTCCAAAAAACACATATGCATTAATAAAAAAGTTAGAAAGGATTGTATTTTATATGTTTCAAAAATTAGATGAGGTAGAAAAACGCTATGAAGAAATTACAAAAAAAATTAGTGATCCAGAAGTAATTAATAGACAAGAAGAATGGAAATCATTAATGAAAGAACATGCAGAAATAGAACCAGTTGTATTAAAATATAGAGAATATAAAAAAGCAAATAAAGCAATAGAAGATGCAAAAGAAATGCTTAATGATCCAGAAATGAAAGAACTAGCAGAAATAGAAATGCAAGAAAATAAAGAAAAACTACCTAAAATAGAAGAAGAAATAAAAATATTATTAATTCCAAAAGATCCAAATGATGATAAAAATGTTATCTGCGAAATACGTGGAGGAGCAGGTGGAGAAGAAGCTGCACTATTTGCAGGTACATTATTTAGAATGTATTCTATGTATGCAGAAAAAAAACATTGGAAATTAGAAATATTAAATGAAAATGAAACAGGGCTTGGTGGTTATAAAGAAGTTTCATTTATGATTACAGGTAAAGGTGCTTATAGTAGACTAAAATTTGAAAGCGGAGTACACCGTGTGCAAAGAGTTCCAGATACAGAAGCAAGCGGAAGAATTCATACGTCAACTGCAACAGTAGTAGTTTTACCAGAAGTAGAAGATGTAGAAATAGAAATTAATCCAGCAGATATTAAAATGGAAGTATTTAGATCATCTGGAGCAGGCGGACAACATATTAACAAAACATCATCTGCAGTACGTTTAATACACATTCCAACAGGAATGGTAGCAGAATGTCAAACAGAAAGATCACAATTCCAAAATAGAGATTATGCAATGAAATTACTTCGTTCTAGATTATATGAACAAGAAAAAGAAAAACAAGATTCAGAAGTTGCCAATGCTAGAAAAAGTCAAGTAGGTAGTGGAGATAGAAGTGAAAAAATCAGAACATATAATTACCCACAAGGACGTATTACAGACCATAGAATAGGGCTTTCAATTTATCAAATGGAAAACTTCTTAAACGGAGACTTAGATGAAATGATAGATAGCTTAATTACAGCAGATACAGCTGAAAAATTAAAAGGTAGCGAGGAAGAATAATAATATAATATTTAAAAAAATGAATACTCCTATACATTTTTTATAAAACTATTAATATACTAATATAAAAAATGTAAAGGAGTTTTTTATTTGAACGAAATTATAAAAACCACTCTAATAGGGCTATTTTTTGGCACATTTGGAACCACAATAGGTGGAATTATAGGTGTAAAATTTAATAATCCATCTAAAAAGTTTTTAAGCTTTATTTTGTCATTTGCATCAGGTCTTATGATTGCCATTGTATGCTTTGACTTATTACCAGAAGCATTTGAATTAACTACAATGCCAACAGTATTTTTAGGAATTATTTTAGGAATTGCTACAATGATTTTCTGCGATGTAATAATAGATAAAAAGTTTCAAACCAGATTTCAAAAAAATACATTATTAAAAACAGGAATTGTTGTTAGTATAGGCTTAGCTTTACATAATTTTCCGGAAGGATTAGCTATAGGCTCTGGATTTGAAGCTTCCCTAACACTTGGGCTATCTTTAGCAATTGCAATTTGCCTTCATGATGTTCCAGAACGGAATTAGTATGGCTGTACCTATGAAAAATGGAGGAATGAAACCATCAAAAGTTATATTTTACGTTATTTTATCTGGAGTTACAACAGGCATTGGAGCATTTTTTGGAGCCTTAATAGGAGGAATTTCACAAAGTGTAATAGCAATGTGTCTAAGCTTTGCAGGAGGCGCAATGATTTATATTGTATCTGGAGAACTTATTCCAGAATCAAATGAACTATATCATGGCAGAATAACTGCAATTGGAAATATATTAGGACTATTAATTGGAATTTTAGCAATGAATTTGTAAATTATGTTTACCAAAAAAATTATATTTAATTCATAACATTTAATTGTATAAAAATAATTAGTATGATAAAATGTTCCTTAAGTTATGGAAAGGAACATAGACAAATGAAAATAATGTTTATATGTACAGGAAATATATGCAGAAGCGCAATGGCAGAAGCAATGCTTAAAAAAATGTTAGAAGAAAATAAAAAAAATATAGAAGTGTATTCATGTGGAATTTCTGCAGATGAGGGAGATATTCCAACGCAAAATGCTATAGATGTAATGAATGAATATGGAATAGATTTAAAAAAGCATAGAGCTACAAATATTAAATATTCAAATATAGAAAAAATGGATGTTATTTTATGTGCAACATTATCACATAAAATATTTGTAATAAAATTATATCCAGAATTAAAAGATAAAATATTTACTTTAAAAGAATATGTAGGAATAAAAGATGAAGCCTATGGAATAGATATAAAAGATCCTTGGGGCTATAACTTAGAAACATATAGACAATGTGCAAAAGAAATTGAAAATTGTTTAGTTAAATTATTAGAAAAAGTATAATATATTTACTAAATTAAATTTATTTACACTTTGTAAAAAGTTTAATATATGTTAACAATAACAAACTATTATCTTAAAATATTACATTTAACATAAAATTTATAATAAAAAAACAAAGCAACAGAAAGAGAGAAAAATATGCAAAATTTACTAGAAGAATTAAACAATAAACAAAAAGAAGCAGTTTTAGAAACAGAAGGTCCATGCTTAATAATTGCAGGAGCAGGAAGTGGAAAAACTAAAGTTTTAACACATAAAATAGCTTATTTAATTTCACAAAAAAATGTAAAACCATGGAACATATTAGCTATTACATTTACAAATAAAGCAGCAAATGAAATGAAGCAAAGAGTAGAAAATATAGTAGGAAATACAGCACAAGAAATATGGATGGGAACATTCCATTCTGTTTGTGTGCGCATTTTAAGAAGATATATAGATAGACTTGGCTTTGACACCTCATTTTTAATATTTGATACTCAAGACCAAAGAACAATTGTAAAAGAATGTTTAAAAACATTAAATATAGATGATAAAATGTTTACAGATAGAAGCGTTTTATCAGAAATTAGTAATGCAAAAAATGAAATGTTAACGCCAAAAGCTTATCAAACTAAATATGCAGGAGAATATAGAAAAGAAACAATAGGCAATATATATGAATTGTATCAAAAAAGACTAAAAGAAAATAATGCAGTAGACTTTGATGATATTATAAATTATTGCATAGATATTTTAACTAATAACCCAGATGTTCTTCAGCATTACACAGAAAAATTTAAATATGTGTTAGTAGACGAATACCAAGATACAAACAAAGCACAATTTGAATTAGTATCTATTTTAGCATCACGCTATGGAAACATTACAGTAGTAGGAGATAACGACCAAGGAATTTATAGCTTTAGAGGTGCAGATATTACAAATATATTAAATTTTGAAAAAGATTTTCCAGGAACAAAAATAATTAAATTAGAGCAAAATTATCGTTGCACAGGAAATATTTTAAAAGCAGCAAATAGTGTAATAAAAAATAACGAAAATAAATATGAAAAAAAATTATGGACTGAAAATGAAGAAGGAAGCCTTCCTTGCTTATATCAAGCAGAGGACGAATATGATGAAGCAAGATACATAGTAGAGCAAATTCAGCATCTAAAAACAGAAGAGTATTTTAAACCAAAAGACTTTGTTATTTTATATCGTATGAATGCACAGTCAAGAGCAATAGAAGATATTTTAAGAAGAGAAGATATTCCATATAAAGTAGTAGGCGGAGTAAAATTCTATGAAAGAAAAGAAATAAAAGATGCAATTAGTTATTTAAGATTAATTCAAAATCCATCAGATAATATATCTTTAAAAAGAGTTATAAATGAGCCAAAGCGTGGAATAGGAAAAACAAGTTTAGACAATATTTCGCAAATATCTGATAAAACTGGAACATCTATGTATGAAATTATAAAACATGCAGAAAATTATGGATTAAGTAGAGTAAAGGCAAATAGTGAAGAATTTATTAACTTAATAGAAGAACTAAGGCAAAAAAGAAATGATTTAAGTATTTCAGAATTATTAAAAGAAGTATTAAATAAATCAGGTTATGTAAAAGCATTAGAAAATGAAAACACTGCAGAAGCGGAAACAAGAATGCAAAACTTAGATGAATTTTTAACAGTAGCAATAGAATTTGAAGAAGAATCTGCAGATAATAGTTTAGCAGAATTTTTGGAAAGTATAACATTATCTAGTGATGTAGATGAAATGCAAGACGAAGAAAATGTAGTAACATTAATGACACTTCATAGTGCAAAAGGATTGGAATTTCCAACTGTATTTTTAGTAGGTATGGAAGAAGGAATATTTCCAGGCTATAAATCAATAGGAGAGCCAAAAGAATTAGAAGAAGAAAGACGCTTATTCTATGTAGGAATTACAAGAGCAAAACGCTTTTTATATTTAACATATGCAAAACATAGAACTATTTTCGGTTCAACTAGCTATAATGCAGTATCTAGATTTATTAAAGAAATACCAGAAGAATTACTAGATGCAAATATACAAGACACAAATGAAGATGACTTTGGAGAAACAGAATTTAACTGGGAATATGGTAGACATAATCAAGCAAAAGTAAAAACATATACATTTGAAACAGAAGACAAAGTAAACATAAAACCAAAAACAACATATCAATTTAGAACAGCAGAAAGCTTTTTAAATTCATTAAATCAAAAGAAAATGCAAAATGATATAGACATAACAAAATATAAAGAAGGGCAAAGAGTTTACCACAAAAAGTTTGGAGAAGGCACTATTCAAAAAATAGAACCGGAGGGAGACGATTATAAAGTAGATATAGAATTTGATAAATCTGGACATAAAAGATTAATGGCAAAATTTGCAGGACTTGAAATAATTGAATAATTATATAAAAAAATAATGGAGCTTTTATCTTAATAAAATTAGTTTAGTAAAAAACTAAAAAATTAAGAAAAAGCTCTTTTTTTGTTTAAAAATATTTAGAATAAAATTGAATAAAAATTTTTAAAATGTTTACAATAAAAATAATACTATAAAGAAAGGGAGGATAAAAATGCCAAACTTAAATCAATTAGAACTTCAACATTTAAGACATCTAATTGGAGCTCATGAAACTGCATATCAAAAATTAAATACATTTTCTTCACAAGCAGTAGACCCACAAATTAAGCAAATATTTGCAAAATCTGCTCAAGATGCATTAAATACAAAACAAAAATTATTATCATTTTTAAATAACTAAATTTTAGGAGGATAAAAAATATGGACGAAAAAACAATGGTAAATGATATTTTAAGTGGTGTTAAATCAGACTTAACAGCATATCAAACTGCAATTTCAGAAGCAGAAAATATGGAGCTAAGACAAACACTTCAGCAAATTAGAAATAATGATGAAAGTTTTCAATATGAGCTTTTTAAAGTTGCACAAGCAAAAGGATATTATCAACCAGCACAAAAAGCAACAGTAACAGAAATACAAACAGTAAAAGACGAATTACAACAATAACATAAAAAAATTAAAATCTGTGTTGACAAAATAAAGGCGTTAATTTATACTAAACATAGTAGCAATAAACATACTATTAATATATCACAAAAACATTTATGAATTTCTAAAAATAAGTATATTTCTAGGAATTTAGTACAAACTAAGGAAAAAAGAAATACGGAGGAAAAATATGAAAACAGCAAACACTTGGGAGAGTAGAGAGAGAGAGAGAGAGAGAGAGCTATAGTTTAGAAAATAGTAATATAGCTACAGCTAGTAGCTTAGTAAACAGTAGCTTAATAAACAAAAATAACTTAGTAACAAATAATATAATAAGTAAATATAAAATAAATAAAACAACAAATAAAGCCTATAAATTAGGTTTTACTTGTTGTTTTTTGTGCTTTTTAAGCCAGAAAATTTTTAATAAAATAAATTCATACCTCACTTTAGCAAGAGCAAAACTAAATAATTTCTTAGATATTAATATTTTAATATTAAATAAAAACAAAAATAAAGTGGAGGTGGAAATAAGTTGAAAAAACAACAAAAAGAAAAAGGCATAACATTAATTGCATTAGTAGTAACAATAATAGTTTTACTAATATTAGCGGGAATAACAATAACAACAGTACTAGGAGAAGATGGAATAATAGCAAAAGCGCAATTAGCAGCATTTGCAACAGAAATGCAAGAAATAAAACAAAATGTAGATATGAAAAAAGTGCAAGACTTAACATCAGTATTAGTAGACGGGGTAAGTACAGAACTATTTAGTATAGAATTTAATTTAGCATCAGAAGAGTATGAAGTAGAAGATACATTAAAGAAAGAAATACTATATGTAAGAAAAGGAATGCTAGAAGACAAAAGTCCAAATGACTATGATGTAGAAGAATTTGATAGCTTATTAGATGAAGCAGGAAATGTAGACGGAATATATGTATTAGACAAAGAAACACGGCAATGGCAAAGAAAACACATATATATATGATGAAGAAACAGATACAGTATTTAAAATACCACAAACAAAAATAGGAGGAAAAGTATATCATAGTTACGAATGTGCAATACATGAAAAGGGAGGCACAGGCACAGGTTCAAGTTCGGGAACAACAGGTTCAATAGAACAAGAATCAGAAGCAATACAAGTAGGAGATTTATGGTATTATGCACCAAACTTAAAAGGATTTAGTGCAAATAAAACGTATATGGTATATTACTCATCAACAGGAACAAATTCAGAAGAAGTAGAAACAAAAGAAGTGGTGGCTTCAAAATATATAGAAGAAGGAGAAAAGAATGAAATAACAGAAGGAGAAAAAACATATACACTACATGATTACGCAAATAAAATCTGGGCAAATGCAAGAACAGAAATAACAGGCTCAAATGGAGAAAAGCAAGAATCATGGTGGGTATGGATACCAAGGTACGCATATAAAATAAATAATGGAGAAAAAACAATAGATGTATTATATATAGGATTAGATGATAAACTATTAGACCCAAAATTAAATGAGGAAAGCAAAAAATTACCAGAAGGCTATATAGTACATCCAGCATTTGAAACATCAGATGGAAATAAGCTAAAAGGAATATGGATGAGCAAATACGAGCCAAGTCCTGCACCATTATTAACAACTAATACAGGAATAGTACCAGATATGACTGGATTTAATCCAGATAATACTTATATAGAGCTATATAATAAAAAAACAAATTCAGATGGGGCAACAACAGAAACATTTGAAGATGTACCATTAAATGAAGTAGATTTAAAGACAATAAATAAAGGAAATCAATGGTACGATTATTCAAACAAAATATGGGCAAATATAAAAACAGAAATAACAGGAGAAAATGGAGAAAAACAAGAATCATGGTGGGTATGGATACCAAGATATGCATACAAAATACATGATTCAGGGCAAGATACAGGAAGAACAATAGACGTAATATATATAGATACGAAAAATAAACCATTAGATACAGAAAAATTTGGAACGAAATTACCAGAAGGC